>VGOB01000047.1 GCA_016865935.1 Chloroflexota bacterium
TCGTTGTGGTTCAATCGCGTCAGACGTTTGAGAGCGGCCTCCTGGTTGCCCATGCCGCGAACCAAGGCGGCTTGATTGCCCGTTGGGCGGTCCAGGATCGCCAACACGTAGTCGGTCAGCCCTTTAATTTGATGCCCGTGAGCCCAGGGCAACATCGCTTGGATATATTCTTGAACGGCTATGGTATCGTCTGGTGTGGTCATCCATCGATTATGCCACAACAAGACAATTTTACGTAAATTACAAATGTGTCCTGACATCAGGCTTTGGTGATTATCTCGTTCGCCCTACCGTGCATTATCTTCTTCAGGTTCATCCACAAGCGAAAACGAAGGCACGCGCATATTCTTTCTTTCGCCTTGCTCTTAATCTTGCTGGCAGGCGCGGACGTGCTACTCTTGCATCAACTCGAAATCATTGCGCGAGAAACGGGCAGTTTGATGGATGATGCGATCTTTGTCTCTGGATACTTGCTCGCGCTGTACATTTTGCCGCTCGTCTTGGGAACATTCGGCAGTGATTTGCTAGGGCACGTCATCAAGGCGCACATCATCATCGCCGAGTGCGAAAAAGAGAATTGAGCAATGCCAAGAAAAATCAAGCGGCGGGGGTTTCCGCTCGCGCCGCTATTGGGGCTCGTCCTGTTCGTCGCGTGCGCGCCGCTTGTCACGCCGCCTGCATTCGCATTTCCCAAGGGTGCGACCTGGACGTACGAAGGCGTCGTCACGTGGGCCGCGCAAGGCAATGCGCAGCAAAAAACGCTGACGTGGAAAATTGAAGTCGTGGACAAGATCGAACGCGGCGACGGCGTCGTCGGCTATGTGATGCGCGGACATCCGCTCGATCTGGCGTTCTACGCGGAGGGCAAACCGCCAAGCGATTATCTGTACCTCGCGCGCGCGAATCGCGTCTACCAAATCTCGCTCCTCGACGCCGCGCCGATCAATCGCGTGAAAAACGCCAACGACGCGCTGACCGACTGGCTGAGCGACGACAATCTCGTTTTCGATTTTCCGCTGGCGGCAGACCAGAAATTTGGACCCGCGCAATTCATCGCCAACCCGAATGGAATGTACACGTGGATCGTCGCCGATGCCAAAACCACCTCGTTGACCGGCGTCAAGGGTCTCGCGCCGACGAACGCTATCGAGTACGCACTCGATTTCAAAACGAATCCGGATCGCCAAACGGTGTACTTTGTCCCAAACGTCGGCATCACGCGATTCGTCTATCATCACAACGGCACGCTGTCCGAAGTGGATGTAAAACTCGTTGAATTTGCCGCGAGTGGCGCGGCAGAAAATAAATGACTTGCAGGAGGAAAAAATGTCTACGTTCTCTCGTTCGTGGAATTTGGTCAAGGCATCGTGGAGCGTTTTGCGTGACGACAAGGAATTGATCGTCTTCCCCATCGTCTCCGCAATTGCGCTGATCTTGGTGACGCTGGCGTTCGCCGTGCCGGGCTTTTTTCTGTACGCGGCGGGCGGCAACGAAATCCTGGGTTACGTTCTGCTGTTCCTGTTCTACCTCGTCCAGTACACCGTCCTCACCTTTGCGAATTCTGCACTCGTCGGCGCGGCGCTGATCCGTTTGCGCGGCGGCGATCCCACGCTCGGCGATGGTTTTCAGATCGCATTCAGTCGCCTCGGCACGATTGTCGGCTACGCGCTGATCGCCGCGACAGTTGGAATGATCTTGCAGGCGCTCTCCCGGCGCGGTGCGCTGGGCGACATCGTGCGTTCGCTCATCGGTTTGGCGTGGAATCTCGCGACGTATCTCGTCGTGCCGGTGCTCGTCGTCGAAAATGTGGGACCGATCGAAGCGGTCAAACGGAGCGCCGGTCTGCTCAAACGCACCTGGGGCGAGCAGATGGTCGGCGGCGCGGGGATGGGTTTGGTGTTCTTCATCCTCTTTTTGCTCGCGACGATTCTCGCCGGAGTCGGCGTCTTTCTTGGCATCTCGCTGAATGTGGTCGCGCTCATCGTCGCGAGTGTCATCGCGGGCGTGCTCGCGTACATCGCGCTCGCGCTCTTCAGTTCGACGCTCGGCGGCATTTACTCCGCGGCGGTGTATCGCTACGTGGCGGAAGGCGAGGCGAGCAAACAGTTCGCGCCGGAATTGATCCGCAACGCATTCCGGGCTGGAAAATAACATCCAAGGAGAAAAAATGAAACGCTTTACGCTAATGCTGTTCGTCTTGTTCGCGCTGGCTTGCGCGGCGTTCAGTCCACCGCTACAAACGCCCAAGCGCATCAACTTTACGCCCGGCTCAACCAGCGCGATGGTGAGCGGCGCGTTACCGCAGAACGGATCGGATGCCTGGGTCTTGCGCGTACTCGGCGGGCAAACGATGAACGTGAACCTGGGTATGTGGAACGGCAAAGCGCGACTGATCATCTGGGGCGCGGATGGCACCGTGCTGATTTCCGATCACGCCGACGCGACGTACTGGAGCGGCGTCGTCCCGTCCACGCAGGATTACAACATCCGCGTCAACGCGCTCGACAACACCGCGCCGACGTACACGCTCGACGTGACGATTCCGCCGATCGAGCCGACGCCGCCCGCGCCGGGCTGCATCAATCGCGCCGCGTTCGTCGCGGACATTACGGTGCCGGATGGAACGCCCTGGCAACCGAACCAGGGATTCAACAAAATCTGGCGCGTGCAAAACATCGGCACCTGCACGTGGAACACGCGCTATCAACTTGCGTTCATCGGCGGCGAGCAAATGACGAACATCGCGCACTTGAACGCGCCGCGCAACATCGCGCCGGGACAAACGCTCGATCTGTTGATCGCGCTGAACGCGCCTGCCGCGCTGGGCGCGCACAGCGGACGCTGGCAATTGCGCGACGAAACCGGCGCGTTCTTTGGCGCGACGTTGTGGGTCAAGATCAACACGATCATTCCGGTGCCGCCGCCGCAAACCGCGATCCTTTCGCCGGGCAATGGTTTCCATTTCGGCGCGGGCGCGGCGATACGCATCACGTTTCAGGGCAACGGCAACACCGAGCTCACGTCGGTCGCGCTCTACGTCAATGGCGTACAAGTCGCCAAGCAAACTTCGCGCGCCGCCACCCGTTCGATCACCGGCGTCTACGATTGGCGACCGGGACCGGGCAATTACGATCTCTACGCGGTCGCCACTGATATTTACGGACAGCAAAACACTTCGGCGCACGTCACCGGAGCGATCACGCAACCCGCGCCCGATTGTCCGCTGTACGTCAACTATCGCGCGGATCGTTACACGATCAACGTTGGTGAGCGCGTGACGTTGCGCTGGGACGTGGATTGCGCGCGCGAAGTGTATCTCGACGGGCAAGGTGTGACCGGACACGAAGCGCGCGATGTGCAGCCGCACGAGACGACAACGTACACCTTGCGCGTGATCAAACGCGATGGCAGTCCTGATGAACGGCGCATCACGATCAATGTGAACAGTGCGCCGCCGCCACCACCGCCGCCACCGCCGCCGCAACGGCGCGCGGTCAATGGGCAATGGAGCGCCGGACAATATTTTGTGGAACTGATCGAAGTGCTGGGTTGTTCGACGGCGGATTGTCATATCAGCGGACGCTTGATTCATCAAATTGGCACGACGACGCCGCAAATCTTCGATGTGCAAGGAACGTTCAACGTCTACAGTGGCGCGGTGTCGTTCGCCGCGACAATTCCCGGCGGGCAAAATTTCAACGGTACCGTTGACGCGGGCAGTCGCACGATGTCCGGCACGTTGAGCGGCGTCGGTGGGCTGACGTTCGCGAAACAATAGTTGCAGAGCGCAAAGTTTAAGGTTCAAGGTTCGAGGTTCAAAGTTGAACGTCGAACTTTGGACTTGAACCGCGACAAGGAGCAAAAATGAAATTTCCAGAGACTAGCATGCTGGTTGGTTTGATGATACTCACCGCCGCACTCGCCGCGTGTTCGCCGCCGACGCCCGCGCCGCCCGTCGTCACAGTGGTTTATCCGACCCGGGTTGTTCCAACACAATCGCCGCTTGCACCCACCACCGCGCCCGCGCCGACGATTGATCCGCGTCCGCAACCAACACCGGTGCCGCAACGCATCAACTTTGCGCCTGGTGCGACCACCGCGACGGTGACCGGCAAACTTACATCGAACGTGAGCGATCACTGGGTTTTGCGCGTCCTCGCCGGGCAGACACTCAGCGTAAACCTTGTTCCGGCAAACGGCAAGGCGCGCTTGATCATTTATGGCGCAGATGGCACTGTCTTGATTTCCGATCACGCCGACGCGATGCAGTGGAATGGACGCATCCCGATCACACAAGATTACCACATCAAAGTCAACGCATATGACAACACCACACCGAGTTACACACTCCAGGTCACCGTGCCGCCGCTTCAACCGACGGTACCGCCCCAACCCACTCCCAGGCGCATCACCTTTGCGCCCGGCGCAATCTCCGCGACGGTGAGCGGCGTCACACACGCGGTTGACGTAGATCGCTGGATCATCGCCGCGCAAGCCGGGCAAACGATGACCGTCAACTTGATCGTGCCGCCGGGTGGACGCGCCGCGCTCGTCATCTACGGCGTAGACGGCACCGTGCTGATTTCCGATCACGCGAGCGCGATGCAGTGGAGCGGTCATTTGCCCAAAACGCAAGATTATCACATTGACGTTAAACCAGAAACCGGTGCGGTGAGTTACACAATGCAAGTGACGATTCCGCCGCGATAAAGCTTGTCCCAGAACAACACCTTCGCCAAACCGGCAACATGATCCGCGAATAACGCGAATATCGCCAATCTTGTTTTCAAATTCGCGTGCTTTGCGTTATTCGCGGACAAAAATAATTTGACACGGGAAACCAGAACGCCGCTTTCTTGTTATCTTCCCTCGGTGTCTCTGTGGCATTTTTGACATTCCCGCCATTTGGAGTTATGTTTCACCTTGCCGCTGATCGTTCCGCGCGATCATTTCGGCAAAGGTAGAACGATGAAACAAACTCTCGTCGGATTTTCGATTCTCTTTCTCGCGGCGGTAGGCATCGCGCTGTTTGCCTCCGCCGCGTTTGCCGGTGCGCCCACCGGCGGCAGTCCACTCGACGCGTTGATGGTGCCAACCGATTGGCAAACGCTCGCGCCCAATTCCTCACTTTGGTTTTACTTCGACTACTGGCTCGACACATCGGGTCCCGCACCGCGCGCCAGGCCCAGCGCACCGACGCGTTCCAAAGTGGATGTGATCGTTGACGCGAATCACTTTGAAGCGATCCAATTCGCGATCTACACCCCCGCGCTTGCGCAAGATTGGCTGCGCGATCCGAACACCGCGCCGATCGGTCGCGGCACGACGTATCGCGATACCCAGACCGGCTTCATCGTCCACGATTTGTATTGGACGGGTGCGTTCAACGTCGCCGGACGATATTTCGTTCGCGTGACTAATACCGCGCCATTCGCGCTGCCGTTTCGCCTGATCGTCACCGGCGATACGATCACGCTCTACCCCACACCCACCGTCACACCCTCGCCGACGATTCCCTTCGCGGTGACGCGCGTGCCGACTGGAACGATCCCCGGCAAGATCGTTTTTCAGCAAACGACGGGCGGCGTGATCTACTCCGTGAACGGCGACGGATCGAAGCTCGCCGTGATTTCCTCCGGACTCGATCCGGCGTGGTCGCCGGACGGAAAGATGATCGCGTTCGCGCGCTGGGACACGGTGTACCCCGGTTTGTACGTCGCCCACGCAGATGGCACCAGCGAGTGTTTGATCTTCGGCGCGCCGCGGATTCGTTCGCCGCGCTGGAGTCCGGACGGCAAGTTCATCGCGTTTACGCAACAAAAAAATATTGAGAGCAGTCAATCCGTATGGAAACTCGGCGTCGTCGAAATTCCTTCTGCGAAATCCACCGCCGTAGAAACCGCGTCCATCAAACTGACCGAGCCACAATGCTCGCGCTTGTGTCTCACGCCGAGTTGGAAGAACGACGGCAAAACGCTCGCGTACACGGATCCCGGCGAAGGGATTATGGCGACAAACGTGATCAGCGGTTCCGCGTCGTTCATCCTCGCGCCTTCCGGCACGTATTACGATGCCGGTCCCGGTATCATCCGTCCGATTCTACATCTGCCGCCGTTGCAATCGTCGTTGTGGAGTCCCGACGGCGCGCGCATCGCGTACGCGGAAAAATCGCACGACCGCTGGGAATTGCACACGATCAACGCCGACGGCACGAACGCGATCGGCATCACGAGTCCCAATCCGATTTTGTACACGTTCTTCCGCGTCGTCGTCAACAACGTCGCGCCGGTCTGGTCGCCGGACAGCAAACAGATTTTGTTCTTGTCCGATCGGAATGGCAAATGGGAATTTTTCGTCGTCACCGCCGACGGCGCGAATCCGCGCCAAGTGCTAAAGAACGTGACCGATCTGATTCCGTTGCGTTTCGATTTTGAGAACGAGCGAATGATGGATTGGACGCGCTAGCGCAAAAGCCAGGTTTCGTAGAGAAACCTGGTTTTTTGCTCAAACGCTGTACTGGTCAGCCGCTTTTCGAACATCAGCCCCGACGAGTTCCGCTCGCCCAAACAGGTCCAGCGTGAAGAGTCAGAAGCGGCTTTGACAGGCGCGCGGTTTTGCGATACTATCGCAGTGAGCGTTGATCAGTGTTCAGTTTTCAGTATTCAGCCTCCGCAATCTGAACACTGAACACTGAACACTGAATTCCACCCAGGAGGAATGATGCAGGAGCTTGATTTGATCGCGGAAAAGATTCGGAAAAATTTTGTGGCGAAGAACGCGGCGCGCGATAGCGCGCTCGCCTCATCGCGCGAATTGATTCGCTTTTGCTCGCTCTCGATTCGCGCGACGCATCGCGCCGAGTACGCCGACGCCGCGCAGTTGCTCGCGCGCACGCGCGAAATCGCCGCGCAAATGAAAGCGACGGTCGGCGCGTATCCGGATTTGTATTTCACGGGTTACGTGCAGGACGCGCTCAAGGAACTTGCGGAAGCGCACATCGTCCACGCGCTCGTCACCGACGCGGCGCTGCCGGATCCGGACACGCTCGGCGTGGATTACGCGGCGTATCTCAACGGCTTGGGCGAGGCGGCAGGCGAATTGCGTCGCTATACGCTCGACATTATTCGGCACGGCGATAGCGCGCGCTGCGAAAAAATGTTGAGCGCGATGGACGACATTTATGCGCTGCTCGTGACGATGGATTTTCCCGACGCGCTGACCGGCGGCTTGCGCCGCACGACCGATATGGTGCGCGGTGTGCTGGAACGCACGCGCGGCGATCTCACGGTCGCGGTGCGGCAGGAAAAATTGGAACAGACATTGCGCGAGTTTGAGGAAAGGCGGAGCGCGGCTTGATTATCGCGCGGCGCGCAATGTCACGCGGATGACGTTCAGCACTTGTTCGAGCGAGGTTTCATCGGACGGCTCGCGCTGATCTTGCTGTCCGAGATGTTTGTGGTGAGGAAAGTTGGGCAAGCGCGGATGATGTGGCGCGTTATCCCAACCGACGATCAAGTGATCGTCGGCGTCAAGCCAATAATACGAGTAGCCATTCAGCACGCCGCGTTTGTACTGTTCTCGCACATGCAACGCACTGTGATCAACCAGAATGACTTGAATTCGAAACGAGTTGAATTCAACCGCGACGATGACAATATCGGTTGCCAGATTCCCAAGCCACTCGCGAATGAGTGCGACTCTATTGGGAAAGATGTCCAACATCGGTCGCCTCTAAAATCGCGCGAAGGTGGTTCAGGACTTCGAGCGTTTCCTCCTGCGTACTCTGCCAAGACGACCACTCGACCCAGGCTTCGTGTTCTTCGCGACCAGCATTTTCAGGCAAGCCAACTTGGTTCAGGCGCTCCAAATTCATTCCATATTTGCGTTCAAATTCGACGAGTTTTCGCTTTGCCAATTCCAAACGTCCTTCCATCTCGCGGGCAAGCACGAGCGCGCCATAGCGCGTTAATTTCTCCCGCTCTTCAAACGGCAAAGCGGAAACCGATGTTTCGATTGTGGTGATCGCGTCAGCTGACAAAACCATTGGTCACCTCCACGTTCTCGTTCTCGATTCGATTCTATCACACGAGTACACGCGTGTCAACTAAATTTTCCAACGATTCGATCATCCGCGCGAGCGAAATCGGCGAGTACGTGTTTTGTCATCGCGCGTGGTGGCTGCATCGCGTCCAGGGTTTGGAATCGGCGAATCGCGCGCAGATGGACGCGGGCGCGGCGCGGCATATTCAGCACGGACGCGCGGTGCAACGCGCGGACGCGTTGACGCGCGCGGCGATCATCCTCTGCGCGATCGCGCTCTTCTTCGCGCTGCTGTGCGCGCTGGCGCTGATCTTTTCGGTGACGTGATGCGACATTTATCCGCGCATCATATTGATCTAACCGTAGAGACGCAGAGTTTATTTTTTCTCTGCGCGCGCTGCGTCTCTGCGGTGAGTTGAAATGGCTGGCTTTTTCGCAATCCTATTTCTGCTTGCAATCATCACCGCGCTCGCGCTATTTCTCTCCGCGCGCAAGCAACGCGCGCAGACCGGCTTGCCGTATGGCGCGCGCATCGTCTACGCCGATACCGGCGCGTGGCAGAAAGTTGAACGTCCGCTGTTTGCGCGGCGATACGGCTTGACGGGCAAACCCGATTACATCGTGGAAGAGCGCGGCGCGACGATTCCCGTCGAGGTGAAACCGAATCGCGTCGCGCCCGCGCCGCGCGAATCGGACATACTGCAACTTGCCGCGTACGCGCTGTTGATCGAAGAAAATTTTGGCGCGGCGCCGGAGTACGGCTTGCTCAAATATCGCGACGCGGTGTTCCAGGTGGAACTGACGAACGAACTGCGCGCGCGTCTGCTCGGCATAATTGCCGCGATGTGCCGCGATCTCTCCGCGCGCGATGTGGCGCGCAGTCACGACGACGCGCGACGTTGTCGCGCGTGTGGGTATCGCGGGGCATGTGGGCAGGCGTTGTAGGGGCGAAGCATTCGCACGTGGTTGACTTGTCGCGGCAATTGGTATTGGCGAATGCTTCGCCCTTACGCGCGCGTTTTGCCTTTCCAGTATTGACATCGCGCCAACAAATAGTTATACTATCTGTGGAAAGGATGGTATAACCAAATGCAAAACGTGAAAACCGCAATCTCGCTTCAGAAACCGCTATTTGAGCAAGCGGAAAACCTCGCGCGCAGTATGAAAGTTTCGCGCAGCCGCCTGTTCGTCCTCGCGCTGGAAGAATTCATTCAACGCCAACAGAATCAAGAACTGCTGAGGAGAATCAACGCGGCATACGCAGACGCGCCAGACCCAACGGACAAAGCCCTGCGACGGAAAACGCGGCGACAACATCGCCGGATCGTGGAGGGCACGTGGTAATCAATCAGGGTGACATTTATTGGATTGACTTGGCGGAGCCGTCGGGGTCTGGACCTGGGTACAGGCATCCGCACGTTGTCGTGCAGAATAATCTGTTCAATCGAAGTGAGATCCAGTCCGTCGTCGTTTGCGCGTTGACTTCGAACCTCAAGCGCGCGAGCGCGCCGGGTAACGTGTGGCTCGCCCAGAAAGAAACGCATCTCCCCAAGGATAGCGTGGTCAACGTGTCACAAATCTTCACGGTGGACAGGTCACAGTTGGACGAATACGTCGGCACGCTCTCGACCAAGCGCGTCCGGGAAATTCTGAACGGCATCAAACTCGTACTTGACCCGCGCGAACCTGAATAACATTGCGGGAGAAAAACTATGCCCACCCGCCCCCTCCATCCCCACGAACTTCTTGAAGTCCAAAACATTTTCCGCGCTGGACTAGACACCGCGCGCGTCGTCATCAGCGAAGGGGACGCGCTGCCCAACTGGGTCGGCAGAATTGGCGCGGCGTTGAAAGGGCAACCGCCGCCCAAAGAAAACGCGATCACCATCGGCAACACGTCGTACTTTCCGCGCGCGCTCACTTCAAGCATTGGCGATCTCGCGTGGCTGATGCACGAACTCACGCACCAATGGCAGTATCAGCATTTCGGCATCCGCTATCTCTTTGAAGCGTTGCGCGCGCCCACCTACGCGTACGCGAATGAAAACGAGCCGCTTGATGTCGCGCTCAAGCGGCTCGTTCTCGAAAACAAAACCTTCGCCGATATGAATCGCGAACAGCAAGGCGACATCGTTCGCGATTATTTCTGCGCGCTAAAAGATCCGAACGCGTCATCGGACCTTGCCGCGTGGGAGCCGTACCTCCACGATCTTCGTCTGCCACCAGCGTGAGGTATGTGTCATTGCGAGCCGCGTAGCGGCGAAGCAATCCCCAACTCACAACTCGGAGATTGCTTCGTCGCGCAAATCGCTCCTCGCAATGACACGCGCTGATAATTCCCCCCGATCCACAAACCGCTTGAGCGTCCCTTCCACCGGCGACCAAATCCCCGTCGCGAATTGATCGATGAACGCGCGGTCGTGCGTTGCGATCAGAATCGTCCCCGGAAACGCGTCGAGCGCGGTTTGAAAGCGCGCGCGCGATGGAATATCGAGATGGTTGATCGGCTCGTCGAGCAAGAGACAATTCGCGCCGCCGATGACGAGCCACGCGAGCAGCAAGCGCGCGCGTTCGCCGAAACTGAGCGCGCCGACGCGCGTGAAAACCTGGTCGCCTTCGAACAAAAAGAAATGCAAAAAGTGGCGCGCCTGCGTTTCGTCCAGCGGCGCGAGCGCGCGAATGAGCGCGAGCGGCGTCGCGTTCGCGTCGAGCGTCTCTTGCTCCTGCGCGATGTAACCGATCCGCACGTTCGCGCCAACGCGCGCGCTTCCTTCCGTTGGCGCGAGTTCGCCCGCGATGACGCGCAGCAGCGTCGTCTTGCCCGATCCGTTGGGACCGATCAGCGCGATTCGTTCGCCGTGTTGCAGCGTCAGGTTCGCGTGGCGAAATAAATACTCGCCCGCGCCAAACGCAAATCCCGCATCCTCCAACGCGACGACGATTTGTCCGCCGCGCGGCATCGCGCCGAATTCCAATTTCATTTGCCACGACCGCGCGGGCTTGTCCACGCGCGCGTCGGTGAGCAGGTGTTCGATGCGTCGCTCGATCTGCTTCGCGCGGCGGATCGTTTCCATGCCGCGATTCGCGAAAAAGCCGCGCGCGAATTTGTCGCCGCCGTCCGCTTTGCCACCCTTGCGAAATTTCGCGATGCCGCGCAAATGCCGCGCCGCATTCGACAGGTGCGCGATTTCATCTTGCTGATCTTGCCACGCTTGGAATTGTTTCTCGCGTTCGCGCGCTTTTGCCTCGACGTACGCGCTGTAATTCCCCGCGTACTCGGTAACGCGATGCGTCTGATCGTCCAACTCCAAGATGCGTGCGACGGTCGCGTCGAGAAACGCCCAGTCGTGCGAGACGATGATTGCCGCGCCGCGATACTCGCGCAGGAATTTCTCCAGCCATTCGAGCGCGGCGATGTCGAGATGGTTCGTCGGCTCGTCGAGCAAAAGCAGATCGGGTTGCGCGATCAGCAAGCGCGCGAGACCGACGCGCGTGCGTTGTCCGCCGCTCAGTTGCGAGATCGGCATGTCGCGCGACGCGCCCAGTTGCAGCCCCGCGAGAATTTCTTCGATTCGACGTTCGACCGCGTAGCCGCCGCGCGCGTCGAACCGCGCGCACGCATCGCCGTACTCTGCGATCAATTCTTCGGACGATGACTGCGCCATCTGCGCGGCAAGCGTCTCGACGCGATGGCGCGCGGCGTCGTACTCCGCGATCCCCGCACGAATGTACGCGCCGACTGTGCGCGCGTCGTCGAGCGCGATCCCTTGCGGCAGATAGCCCACCGACGCGCGCACGCTCACGACGCCGCGATCGGGTTGTTCATCACCCGCGATGATTCGCAGCAGCGTCGTCTTGCCGCAGCCGTTCGCGCCGATCAACCCGACGCGTTCGCACGCGTTCACGACGAACGACACATCGGCAAGGATCGTCTGCGCGGCGTATGTTTTTGTAATGTTGGTGAGTTGCAGCACATCGAACCTCAGTATCAAGTATTCAGTGTTCAGTATCCAGTAAACTGAACACCGAATACCGAACACTGAACACTGCACTACCCCACCGCGCACACGCACGACGCTTGCTTCGGAAACAGCGCGTCGAGCAGAATGGTTGGTTCGTCGTTCGCCCAGACGTCGGGGAAAAACTCGCGCAGTTCCATAATCGTCGCGCGTCCAAAGAGCAACTGCAAAAACACAAGCGGCGGGAATCCGCAGTCGCCGCGTTCGTCAACGGTTGGCTGCCACGTTTCCGCGTTCGCGATCTTGCCGTTTTCGAAAACAATCTTGTAGCCGCGCCGATACTCGCTGATCTTCAGTGCGCCCGAATGTCCCGCCATCGCCGAACGCGCGAGCCGATCTTCCAACGCGGGCGCGAGGTGACGAAGCAAGCGCGGCACATCGGGCACGCGAATGTACCAGCCATACGGCAAACGCGTTCTCGGCAACAGTTCGGGAATCGCATCGAAGAGGGGATGCTCGCGCCCCAGCGCGAAATAAACCGCGTTCACGGGTTTATTTTGCTGCGCGCTTTCGGTTTCGCCGTGCGCTTTCAGCCAACGCAACACCGTCGGCGTCAGCGCGCGCAGCGATTGTCCCTCCGCCGCCGCGATTTCGCCGACGACGATCACGTCCTGCCAAATATCGTGACTGCAATCCACGTAACCGACGACGCGACCGTCCGTCGTTTCGATGATCTGAAACGGCAGACGATACGCGCGCGCGAGCGGCGAGTCGTCGAGGAAATAGCGCCACAACGATTCGGGGCGCGGGCAGGTGACGAGCGAACGCGCGCACGCGCGATCGTACAGCGGCGCGATGAACGGAATATCGTCAGGTGTCATCGCGCGCACACGATACGGATCGGCTTCGCCCTCCTTCAGCGCAGGCACGTTCGAAAAATGACACACGCGTCCGCCGCCCAAATCGAACGCGTACTCGTACTCGAATTGCCGATAGTACCAATGAATTCCCGTGATCCCTTGGACGAGATGTCCCATCGCGTCGCTGAGCGCGTGCAGCGTCTTGAACTGCTCGCGCACGAGTCCGCGATTCCGATATTCGGGATCGGTCGCGACGACTTCGGGGCGCCCGACGGGAAACGGAATACCTGCGTACGTCCAGGTTTGCGGAATCAAGCACATCGTCGAAACGATCTTGTCGACGCGCGTGTCTTCGACGATCAGGACATTCGACGGTCCGATGATGGGATGCGTTTCGTCCGTGTAATGCCGCGCATACGCCGCGACATTCGCGTCGAAATTTTCGCGCCCAAAGACGCGCCCAACCATTTGCGCGAGCGGTTCGGCGTCGTCGCGCGTGGCGACGCGCAAGATGAGGTCGTTGCCAAGATCGCGCGGCAGCGCGTACCGCATCAATTCGATTTGCTGCTTCAGGGTTGGTGATTTGAGACTCATTTCGATTTTTCTCCGTTGAATTTACGAACTACATCGCCGCGTCAAACTCGGCGCGATATTTTCCAATTCCAGAAACACCTGCTAGCGCGGCTTGATCGTAGACCAGAATCATAAAGGCGTCGTCGGGCACGTTGGGGTATTGGCTGACGATCCCGTACCGTGATGCCCGCACAAATCCAAAACGCGGATAGTATTCAGGATGCCCCAACACGATCACAAACGGCTGCTCGGTTTTCCGCATTTCATCCAGTCCTGTCCGGATCAATTTCGAGCCGATCCCTTGACGTTGGAATTCGGGCAGCACTGCCATTGGAGCCAATCCCATTCCGACGATTTCTTTTCTCTCTGCTTCGATCACGGCTGGAGTGAAAAGGATATGCCCCACGATTTTATCGCCGTCCAGCGCGACCAGCGACTCACCCGCCAGGCAATTCTTTCTCAGCGTGTCTACGACATTCGCCTCGGCGGGTTGCCCGAACGCGCGCGTGTTGACGATGCGGATCTGTTCTTCGTCGCCGATCTGTTCTTTGCGGATTGAGATCATTTTATTAATTCCTTTTCAGGTTAGTGTTGTTTGGTAAAAGTCAGTTCTTGATTCACGATTTTGAAGTCAACCGATTCGTACAAGCGGATCGCGCCTGTTTCTGCCCCGCCCGTCGAGACGAGCGCGGTTTCCGCGCCGCGCGCTTTCATCCGCGCCATTCCTTCCAACAGCGCGGCGCGCGCAAGTCCGCGTCGTTCGAACGCGGGGCGCGTCCCAACGGGTTCGAACTCGCCGACCTTGTTCGCGCGATCCACCCAGCCCATCGCGTACGACGCGATCGCGCCGTCGGGCGCAATCGCGACGACATCGAGCGCGTGATCGTACTCCGTCATTCGCATCACGCGCGCGTAGCCCTCGTCGGTGATGCGCGACGGATGAAACGCTTCGCGGTGCGCGCTCGCGCGATTCGTGATCTCGTGTTCGCCGGTGACACCGCGCACGACGAAACCGCCGGGAAGATTGGGCGCGGCAATCGGCGCGGCGAGCGAACGCGCAAAGCGCAAGTACGGTTTATCGCCGCGCGTGAATCCGCGTCGTTCAAGAAATGTGATGCGCGGCGCGTCGTCCACCAGCGCGTTCGTGAACAGATCGCATTTGTATTCGCTGGGGATCGTCGGATCGTCCATTGACTCGCGCCAGCGCGATTCCGCCCACGCGAACATTTCTTCCTCGATGCCCTGCCAGCGCGCGTCAGGGCGCACTTGCAGATCGAACGAAAAATCGTCGCCGAAGATCGCAAAACCGACGAGCGCGCCCGCGTCGTCTTCCCACAGGCGAATGTTCGCGCGCAGATCGACGCGGAACGACATCAGGAACGTACACCACGTCAGCCCGCCGCCGATGTGCCAGTAGCCCGCGTAGTGTCCTGTGACGCGCCGCGCATCGATCAAGAACGCGCGCATTTTTTGGAAATCGTTTTCGTTTGCATAGTTGCGTGAGAACATTGATAATACTCCATTGACCGACGACGGATGACGGAAGACCGACGTGTCATTGCGAGCCGCGTAGCGGCGAAGCAATCCCCTACTTGCGACTTGGAGATTGCTTCGTCGCGATCCTTCGACTCCGCAGCATCCTTCGACTCGCTCCGCTCGCTCAGGATCGCTGCTCTGCTCAGGATGCTCCTCGCAATGACAGGGACGGCGGTCTGCGGTCTGCCGTCAGCGGTCGGTTCTACAGAAACACCTCCGACGAATCGCGCCGCACATTCCGCCGCCATATTTCGCGCGCGAGTTGGCGCGGGTTCGCGTCGATCCCGTAGCGATGAAAGTACTGACAGACGCGCGTCACGTCGCGTTCGAACATCTGGAACGCTTTCGGATTCACGTACGGATTGACCGCTTGCGGCAAGTCAATGATCCGAATGTCGCCGTCCCAGTACAGGATATTGAACGCGGAGAGATCGGCGTGGACGCAGTTGTGGCGCAACATCAGTTCGACGTTACGCATCACGCGGTCGAACAATGCGCGCGCTTCATCGCGCGATAGTTCGACGGTGTTCAGCATTGGCGCGGGCATCGTTGCATCGCCCAGGTACTCCATCAAGATCGTGTTGTTGCCTTGCGCGATCGGTTTGGGCACATCCGCGCCTGCCGCGTGGAGCGCGAGCAAAAACTGGTACTCGTTCGCGAGCCACGCGTCGTGCAAAAGATGTTGCCCGTACTCTGATCTCTTTCTGATCGCGAGTTTTTCGCGGCGTCCGCGCAGCACCTGGTTTTCTTCGTCGTACATCACGCGCCCTTGCCGATAGTCCGCGTCGTTTTTCAACGTGCGAAAAATTTTCGGACGGTAGACTTTGGCGGCGATGAACTCGATGCCCAGGTGCTCGTCGGCTTGGCAGCAGTAGACCGTCGCTTCCTTGCCGCCTTTGACTTGGCGCAACACATCGGCGATGTAGTGGTCTTCGTAGAACGGACCCAGGTACTCCAGAATCCACGCGCGTTCAAGTTTGGACGCCGAGAAGGTCGGGTTGAATTCGGTTTCGACGCCGAGTTGCGTAACGGGATCGAACCGCGCGACCTTGCCAGGCGGTACCTCCGTTTGCGCCCGCACAAGCTTTTTCTTAAAGCGTTTGCCTTTGCGACGCAGATGGTGCGCGGTCAGTTCGTCGTCGAGTTCATCGAGATACGCTTCGCGGGTTGTAAAATTCATTGTGGGAAAGCCCCGTCAGCACGGCGGGCGCAGCCCATTTTGGGACACAGATAAACACTGATTCACACTGATTTTATTTATCTGTGTTCATCTGTGTTCATCTGTGTCCAATTGGATTTCCTCCACCGTGCCAGAATCGTTTTGATTTTCGATGGGTGGTTGTGACTTGTTCTTCGGCATTCATAAAACTCCTCCTTTCGAGAGCGACCGATGACGAACGACCGATGACGGATGTCTCTTTCCGTCGTCGGTCATCCGTCATCGGTCAGCGGTCTTGGTTTTCACAAACAACGCGAGCACAGGCGACAAAATCGCGGCAGACGAAACCAGCGCGGCGCGCAACGAGACTGCCGCGCCGATCGCGCCGACGATCGGTCCGCCGATCATTTGCCCGAACGAATCCACTTGCGCGCTCAGCGAGTTCACCGTCGCGCGCGTTTGCGAATCGAGGCGTTGGTTGACCCAGGCGGCGTGCAGTGGTCCGCCCGTCTGTCGCATCAGCGACCAACCCAGGTACGCGATCACCGCCATCGAAAAATCGAGCGACAGCGCGAGCGCGACGAGCGACGCGAACACGAGTCCGTTGAGCGCGAACAGCGCGCGCTGAATCGCCGACTCGTCATCCATCTTGACGCGCCGATGCACGATCTCGTTGATCGCGATGCCGATCAGCGCGGAAGCGATGCGGATGATCGCGAACCACGTGACGGTGGTGAGACCATCCCAGATCGGAAACGCGAAGGTGAGCAGGAACGGCGTCCAGAGTCGATCCACGCCTTCGCTGTGCAAGCCCCAAAAGAGACTCACACCCAGGATCGTTTTCAGCGCAGGACGCTTGCGAATCATCGCGACGCCGTCGCGGAACGTTTGCCACATGTGCGCGAACGAGTTGCGTTCTCCGCGCGGCGTCGGATGAAAATTCGTTTCGGGCATCGTCAGCGCGAGAAAAATTCCGAGCGCG
This sequence comes from Chloroflexota bacterium, assembly GCA_016865935.1. Lineage (GTDB taxonomy): Bacteria > Chloroflexota > Anaerolineae > UBA4142 > UBA4142 > VGOB01. The sequence goes on from VGOB01000047.1 coordinate 17,110, forward strand.
ATGAAACCGACGCCGCCCGCGATGATCGGCAGAGTGATGCTCACGTTGCCGAGCAGCGCGCTCGCGGCAACGCCGCCCAGCATCGTGAATTGCGCGATCTGCGCGCCGCGCAAAAACGCGTGTCCCGCGCGCGCCTCGCCGATTTCGTCGGTGAGCCACGCTTCGGTCGCGCCGCTGGTGAACGTCCAGCCCGCGCCCCAGATCACTTGTGCGAGCAGCACGGTCGCGAAAAACGGAAACGCGCCTTCGACGATGAAACCGATGCCCATCATCACATAGCCGATGACGATGGATAGTTTGCGGCTGTACACATCGGCGACGACGCCCGTCGGCACTTCGAAGAAGAACGCGGTCGCTTCGAGCATCGTGCCGACGAGCACGAGTTGCAGCGGATCGAGTTTGACGACGGTGACTTGGTAGATCGCGCTGACGGTGAAGATGAACCAGGCGAGCGCGCTGTCTGCGCCGGTCATCGTTAGGTACGTTGTGTAGGCAGTGAATTGTTTCATCGCAAAACAAAAACGCCGTGAGTTCGCTCAGAACCCACGGCGCGCGGCGCGCGCAAAACGCGCCAAACCAAGGCAACAAAAAGCCGTGGGTGCGTAGCACACCCACGGCGCGATTTTACTCGACCGGCAACGGGCGCACTACGGCAAGGACACTTTTCCTTTCAGACCGCCGATGAATTGTCGCAACATGCCCGTTACTCCTTTCGTAAATTTGGCAGTATTATACGCGATTTTGATGTAGAGTCAAATCAGCGCGCCTGGATGTTGGACGTTGGAGGTTAGAGGTTGAAAATATTGGCGCGTGATGGCGTCTGTCCAACTTCCAACTTCTAATCTCCCATCTCTATTCGATGCAAACGTGTTCATACGGCAATCCCTAATTTGGATTTTTTTCGTGAATGTGATACAATCAGAGTAGAAATCAATACTTGCCTCGTTCGAATCGGCAAAACTCTCTCAAAGGCGAGGACTATGACGATCTCCTCAAGAACACGGATGGCGCGGCGCGCGCCATCGCTGACCGCAAGCCAGTCCTCGTAAATCTTCGGCGCGATCCTGGGCGCATTTCCCTCGACCAATGGATGGATGAATGATGAAAGCGATTCGCGTCAATCAATACGGCGATGCTGATGTTCTGCAATCTGCAGACATCGCCGCGCCAGAACCCCAACCCGGCGAAGCGCGCGTCCAGATCGAAGCGAGCGGCGTCAACTACATTGACACGTACCAACGCAGTGGTTTGTACAAAGTGCCGCTGCCGTTCATCCTGGGACAAGAAGCCGCCGGAGTCGTGGACGCGGTGGGCGCAGACGTGACCGAAGTGAAACCCGGCGATCGCGTTGCGTACGCGTCGGCAATGGGCGCGTACGCCGAGTACGCGATTGTTCCGGCGTGGCGACTCGTACCGGTGCCGGAGGGCGTCAGCGCGCAACAAGCCGCTGCGGTGATGGTGCAGGGAATGACCGCGCACTATCTTGCGTGCGACACGTTTCCCCTGAAACCCGGCGACACCGCGCTCGTTCACGCGGCGGCGGGCGGCGTTGGATTGTTGCTCGTGCAGATTGCCAAAGCGCGCGGCGCGCGCGTCATCGGCACGGTTTCGACCGAAGACAAAGCCACGCTCGCCAGACAAATGGGCGCGGACGATGTGATCCTCTACACCGAAACCGATTTCGAAAGCGTCGTCAAGCAATTGACGGAGAACAAAGGTGTGGATGTCGTCTACGATTCGGTGGGCAAAACGACGTTCGACAAAAGTTTGAACTGCTTGCGCCCGCGCGGTTACATCGTGCTGTACGGCGCGTCGTCCGGTCCCGTCCCGCCGCTCGATCCGCAAGTGCTGAACGCAAAAGGATCGCTCTTTCTCACGCGCCCGATGCTCGCGCACTACACGGCGAATCGCGCCGAGTTGTTGCTGCGCGCGAACGCGCTGTTCGATTGGATGCGCGCGGGCAAACTTTCGGTGCGGATCGATCGCACCTTCCCGTTGGCGCAGGCGGCGGAAGCGCATCGCGCGCTACAAAGCCGCGCGACCAAGGGAAAAATTTTGCTCATTCCATAACGCCTGAAACATCACAAGGAGGTGATGCCCCCGCTCGAATCACCCAATCACCCAATCACCGAATTACCCAATCACCTAATCTCTAGGAGGAGAAGTTCAAATGAAACGTACGATTCTGTTCGTTTTGATTTTGCTCGCGGTGTTGTTCGTCGCGTGCGCGCCGGCGCCGACACCCGCGCCCACTGCAGCGCCGCCGACCAAGGCGCCCGAGCCGACGAAACCCGCCGCGCCCGCGCCGACCGCGACCACCCCGCGCCCCACGCCCCCGCCGGGTCGCATCACCGTCGAATTTTGGTTCGGACTCGGTAAACCGCTCGGTGATGTGTTGGAAGCCGTCGTGATGGATTTCAACAAGTCGCAGACCAAGTACTATGTGGATCCGATCTTCAAGGGCGCGTATGTTGATACGATGAACGCCGCGATCGCCGCGTATCGCGCGGGCAAAGCCCCGCACATCGTCCAGATGTTCGAAGTCGGCACCGCGACGATGATGGCGGCGAAGGGTGCGATCAAGCCGGTGTATCAACTCGCGAAAGAAACCGGCGTCAACCTCGATTCCAAGATCTACATTCCCGCCGTGCGCGGCTATTACAGCGAAGGCGAGAATATGATCTCGATGCCGTGGAATAGTTCGACGCCGATGATGTACTACAACAAAGACGCGTTCAAGAAAGCCGGCTTGGATCCGGAGAAACCGCCCAAGACCTGGACCGAAGTGCGCGCCGCCGCCAAGAAACTGGTGGACACCAAAGCCACCGCTTGCGGCTTGACGTTCGAGTGGCCCACTTGGACGCAACTGGAAAACTTTAGCGCGCTGCACAACGTCCCGCTCGCCACCAAGACGAATGGTATGACGGGCATGGACGCGGAACTCAAGTTCAACAGCGATTTGCACATCCGCCATCTGCAGACCTTGATGGATATGACCAAGGAAGGGTCGTTCAAGTACGGCGGACGCGATGGCGCGGCGACCGTGCTGTTCCCCTCCGGCGAGTGCGGCATCATTCACGCGTCGTCGGCGGCTCGCGCGCGCATCAAGAACGAATCCAAGTTCGAGTGGGGCGTGACCTTCCTGCCGTACTATGACGATGTGAAGGGCGCGCCGATCAACTCGATCATCGGCGGCGCGAGTCTGTGGGTGATGAATTCCCCGGGCCGCACCGCAGACGAGTACAAAGCGGTGGCGGAGTTCTTCGCGTACATCAGCAAGCCCGAAGTGGATGCGCGCTGGCATCAAGAGACCGGCTATGTGCCGATCACGCACGGCGGCAACGACAAGACCAAAGCCGATGGCTTTTATGCCAAGAACCCCGGCGCGGATTTGCCGTACCAGCAGTTGACGCGCACGCAACCGACCGAAAACTCGATGGGGTTGCGCTTGGGCAATATGCCGCAGATTCGCATCATCGTCTACGAGGAATGGGAAAAAGCATTCCAGGGTCAACAGACCGCCAAGCAAGCGATGGACAATGCCGTCAAACGCGGCAACGAAGTCCTGCGCGAATTCGAGAAAACGTACAAATAGTTGTGCCGTAGGGGCGGGGTCACCCCGCCCCTACCTTTGAAAGGAGACTGATGCAACGCCGAGTCGTCTTCAACAATCGTATTCTGCCGTATTTCTTGCTCTTACCCCAACTCATCATCACCACCATCTTTTTTTTCTGGCCCGCCAGCCAAGCCATCTATCAGTCTGTGTTGCGCCAGGATCCGTTCGGCTTGCGAACGACCTTTGTCTATCTCGATAATTTCCGCGATGTTCTCAGCGATCCCCTGTACATCGAATCATTCCAAGTCACCATCGTCTTTTCCATTTCCGTGACTCTCTTTGTGATGACGTTGGCGTTGCTCTTTGCGGTGATGGCGGACCGGCAAATTCGCGGCGCGCAGACGTACAAAACGCTCTTGCTGTGGCCCTATGCGCTTGCGCCCGCCATCGCCGCGGTGCTGTGGGTCTTTATCTTTCACCCCTCCATCGGCATCATCGGCAAATCCCTGAACGCCGGAGGGCTCCACTGGGATTACAAACTGGACGGCGGACAAGCGCTATTGCTCATCGTCGTCGCGTCGTCGTGGAAGCAGATCGCGCACAACTTTTTGTTCTTCCTCGCCGGGTTGCAATCCGTCCCCATCGCCGTAGTCGAAGCGGCGATGATTGACGGCGCGAGCGCGTGGAAACTCTTCCGCACGATTCTCTTCCCCTTGATCTCGCCGACGACGTTTTACCTCTTGACGATCAACCTGGTCTTCGCCTTCTTCGACACCTTCGGCGTGATCCACGCGCTCACCGGCGGGGGACCCGGACGCTCGACGACGACGCTGATGTACAAGGTGTATATGGACGGCTATGTCAATTTGAATTTGGGGATCTCCGCCGCGCAATCGGTCATCCTGATGCTGATCGTGAGCGCGCTCGTGTGGATTCAATTCCGCTATGTGGAAGGCAAGGTGCATTACTCATGATCGCCAAACAACTACGCAATCTCCCGGCGCATTTGATCTTGGCTGTCGCCGTAGTCGTTTTTGCATTCCCGGTGTATCTCGCCGTCATCGGCTCGACCTGGGATGCCGGCACCATCGGGCGCGGGCAAATGCCGCTCACCCCCGGTCCCGACGGGATCGAGAATTACACCAACGCGCTGACGAGCGCGCGCGGTGGTCGCATTATCGGCTATCCCGTCCAGGTTCTGCTCTGGAACAGTTTGCTGATGGCGGTCGCGATTGCCGTCGGCAAAATCATCATCTCGATTCTGTCCGCGTACGCGGTGGCATTCTTCCGCTTTCCGCTGCGGATGTTTTTCTTCGGGATGATTTTTCTTACGCTGATGTTGCCGATCGAAGTCCGCATCGCGCCGACGTACAAAGTGATGAGCGACCTGGGGTTGATCAACACCTTTGCGGGCTTGACGATTCCGTTGATGGCGTCCGCGACCGGCACGCTCTTGTTCCGGCAATTCTTCTTGACCATCCCCGACGAATACGTCGAAGCCGCCAAGCTGGACGGCGCGGGACCGCTGCGCTTTTTCTGGAGCATTGCCCTGCCGCTCTCGCGCACGAACATCGCCGCGCTCTTCGTCATCCTGTTCATCTACGGCTGGAATCAATATCTGTGGCCCCTCTTGATCACGACGAGTCGCGGGATGGAAACGATCGTCATCGGCATCGTCAAGATGATGGGCACCGGCGAAGCGCAAACCGATTGGAATCTCATTATGGCGAGCACGGTCCTCGCGCTCTTGCCGCCGGTGTTGGTGGTGGTGCTGATGCAGCAATGGTTCGTCAAGGGCTTGGTGCAAACCGAAAAATAAAACAGACCTGGAAGGTCTCGCAGACCTTCCAGGTCTCTTTCCAAGATGACTTTGAAAAAATTCCTACTGATTCTCATCGCGCTCGGACTCGCCGCGTGCGCCGCGCCCACACCGCCGGGTCCGATCTGGTTCCAGTTCTGGTTCGCGTTGACCGGCGCGCCGGGCGAAGCGACGATCGAAATCGCCCAACGCTTCAACGCCGCGCAAACGCGCTGCCTCGTCGAACTCGCGCCCCAGGATTCGCTGGACGACGGATTCAACAAAATCAAAATCGGTTTGCGAACCAAAGAACTCCCCGCGCTCGTCCAGGTATCCAACCTCGCCACGCAACCGCTGATCGATCTCCAAGCCGTCGCGCCCCTGCAAGATTTCATTGACCGCGAACGATTCGATCTCGGCGACCTCGAGCCGAACCTGCTCGCGTACTACACCGTCGGCGGCAAGTTGTACGGGATGCCGTACAACACGTCGAGCCCGATCGTGTACTACAACAAAGACGCGTTCCGCGCCGCCGGGCTCGATCCGCACGAGCCGCCGCGCACGTACGCGCAAGTGCTCGACTATGCTAAAAAGCTAACGCAGAAACGCACCGACGGAAAAGTCGCGCAGTACGGCTACTCGATGGCGGTCTCCGGCTGGTTCTTCGAGCAATTGCTCGCCGCGTCGGGCGGCTTGTATCTTGACCACGAGAACGGGCGCGCCGCGCGTGCGACGAAAGCGGTCTTCAATTCGCCGGAAGGCGTCGCGATCCTCGAGTGGTGGAAAGCGGGATTCGACGCGGGCGCGTTCGGCAACCTGGGACGCGCGACGGTTGACACGCAAAAAGCATTCGACGCGCAACACGTCGCGATGTACGTTGATTCATCGGCGGCGCTGCGCGCGCGCGTGGATGCCGCGCGCGGCAAGTTCGAAATCGGCGCCGGCTTTTTGCCGCGCCCCGATGAAGCCGCGTTCCAAACATCCGGCGCCGGCAGCGGCGGCGCGGCGGTGTACATCTTGAAGGATCGTTCCGGCGCGGAAAAGAATTGCGCGTGGGACTTGATCAAGTTCATCGTCACGCCGGAAATGCAGGCGGACTGGCACACCGCCAGCGGCTACTATCCCGTCACCCGGCAAGTCTACGCGCGGCAAGACGTTCAAGCGTGGCTGACGCGCTATCCGCAATTCCGGATCGCGGTGGAACAACTGCGCGCCGCGCCCAACACGCGCGTGACCCAGGGTGCGTTGACCGGCGTGATGCCCGCGGCGCGCCAACGGATCGAACTGGCAATCGAACAAACCTTGCAAGGCAAAGCCACGCCGCAGCACGCGCTCGACCGCGCGGCGGCGGATGTCACCAAACTGATCGCCGACTACAACAAGACCGTGCCGAGCAAGTAAGCGCGTAGACCTGGAAGGTCGCTCAGACCTTCCAGGTCTTTTTATCGCACCAAAACTTTAAGGTTCTATTTCTTCATTCTTGTTGTATAATCGGAACGAGAAAAAATTTGGAGCGACGGATGGCACTCTGGTGAAAGTTTTAATCGTCTACAATGTGGTAGAAAAAATCGAGCACGGCGTCGAAGACGATCTCCTCGCGGAACAAGAAATCGTTCTGGTCGAACAGGATATCGAAAAAGCATTACAAGAACACGGACATCTGGCAGCCGCCGTGCCGATCCGCAACGACTTGTGGGGACCGCTCAAGCCCTACGATCCTCAAGAATGGTTGATCTTCAACCTGTGCGAAAGTTTCCGCAACAAAACCTATCTCGAACCGTACATCATTTCCGTCTTCGAGCATCTCGGTTTTCGCTATACCGGCTCCGATCGCCGGGCGCTTTCCAATTGCCTCAACAAAGCGCGCGCCAAAGAAATTCTCCAGGCGCACGGTATTCCCACAGCGGCATTTCAGATTTTTACTCCCTGGACCGTTCAGCACCGCCATCTGGAATTTCCCCTGTTCGTTAAACCCGTGTCGGAAGATGCCAGCATCGGCATCACGTCCAACTCGGTCGTGCAGGACGAGCGCGGCTTGCGCCGCCAAGTGCGCTACATCTGGGAAATGTATCGCGAGCCCGCGCTGGTCGAAGAATTCATTGACGGACGCGAGTTCAACGTGACAGTGCTGGGCAACGAATCGCCGCGCGTTCTGCCGCTCTCCGAAATCAACTTTCGGCACATCGGCAATCCATTCGCGCGCATCGTCTCCTTCCGCGCCAAGTGGGTGCCGACTTCGGAAGAATATTTAAAGACGCCACCCACCTGCCCGGCGCGCGTCAGCGAAGCGCTCAAGGCGCGGATCGAAGACATCGCCCGCCGCGCGTACCAGGCGCTGGGCTTGCGCGATTACGGACGCGTGGACCTGCGCGTCAAAGCCGGCATCCCGTACGTCCTGGAAGTGAATCCGAACGCCGATTTGTCGCCGGATGCCGGGATCGCGCGCGCGGCGCGCACCGCCGGAATGTCCTACGCCGATCTCGCGGACGAGATCATCCGGCTTGCCGCGCGTCGCTACCATCTCAAGGGCTTGGCGCGCCCGCGCATCGTCCAATATCAGATCAAAGCGCGCAGCGCCGGCAGTGACGGCATCTACTCGATTCCCGCGAGCGCGTTGCTTCCCGCCGCGCCGTCCGCCGAAAAAATCAAACGTCTGCGCCCCGCGCCTGCCATCGGCGTCGCCGCGTAATTTTTCATCCGCTATGACCATTCAACCGCCTCACCCCACCGATCTATCCAAAATCGCGCGCGTCGCCGAAAACACCGGCGTCTTCAGCGCGGAAGAATTGCGCGTCGTGCGCCAAATGCTCGACACGTTTTTCCGCCCCGCCCCCGACGACGATTACGAATTTCTGATTTCGCGCAACGGCGCGCCGGACTCGGTCGCCGGATTCGCGTGTTTCGGTCCCACGCCGTTCACCGATCGCATCTGGGACTTGTACTGGATTTGCGTGGATCGCACGCAACAATGCACCGGCATCGGCAGCCAACTCTTGCGCCAGATCGAAAACGATCTACGAACGCGCGGCGCGCGCGCGATCTATCTCGAAACCTCCGACTCGACGGCGTATGCTCCGGCGCGCCGCTTTTACGAGCGTCACGGGTACGAACGCGTCGCGCACCTGGACGATTTTTACGCGCCCGGCGAAGGCAAGGTGATGTACCGCAAGGTACTGCAAAAATAATCCGGCGGGCAATCAGGCGATTGGGCAAGCGGACGATCAGGCAATCGGTCAATCGGGCGATCAGGCAACTGGTTGACCGCTCACTGGTTGCCTGATCCCTTTTGAGTAGGAGGAACAAATGTCACTTGAAAATACCGATCCGCACACGGACGAACTCTCGCGCCGGCAATTTCTGACGCTGGCGACGGTCGGCGGTTTGGGAATGACCGCCACCGCGCTCGGCGGCGCAGCCGTTGGCGGAATGATCAATCAAAGCGCGGCGGAAGCCGAACTGACGCGCGTGCGCGCGCGGCTCGCCAAGTACGAACAAGCGATCGCGCTGTACGAACAACTGGAAAAAGTCGGGCTGGATACGATCATCGCGGCGGGAATGGGCATCGTGCGCGGCGCGCTCGACGCGGTTCGCACCGGAATTCAGATCGTCCGCGCCGGCATCGCGACGGTGGAAGCCGCGCTGAAAAATTTCCTGACCTTTCTCGAAACGATGCGCGCGCCCGCCGATCTGGTCACGCGCGTCGTTTCCGATCTCGCGCAAAAATTCAAATTGGCGGAAAGCGTCGTCGTCGCGATCCTGGGTTCGACGCTGCCGCTGGCGGAAGCGATCGCCAATTTTTTCAACGCGCTCTTGCAAAAAATTCCCATCGTCGGCGACGATCTGCGCCGCGCGCTGACCGCGCTGAGCGATCTCATCCGCGCGATTCCCGCGGCGATTGACGCGGTGACGAATCAACTGCTCAAGCCCCTGCGCGATAATTTTTTTCCGGCGAGCGGCGAGCCGGGCATCAAGGTCAACCTGGTCGAGCCGACGACGAAGAATTTGCTCGATCCGCTCAAGAAATTTCTGAGCGACGTGGAAACCGCGCTCGCGCGCTGGGAAACCGATTTCGCCAAACCGGCGCAAGCCGCGCTGGACGAGCGCGCCAAGATTCGCAAGCAGATCGCGCAACTGTACCAGGACGGCGGATTGGCCTAGCCCAGCCGCGCGGGATGATCCGCGAATAACGCGAAACGGATTGTCATTGCGAGCCGCGTAGCGGCGAAGCAATCCCCAATTCGGAATTTGGAGATTGCTTGCTTCGACTTCGCTCAGCACCGCAAAATCGCTCCGCGCAATGACAGTTCGCGAAGATTCGCGTTATGCGCGGATTATTCTTTTTGGATCGCATAACGCGGCAAAGCCGCAACCAAACGCATTGGACACTGACCAGCACTGAAGAACACTGATTTTTTCCTTATCTGTGTTTGTCTGTGTTCATCTGTGTCCAAAAAATCCTCGCGGTTGTGATAGTTTTTGTAGAGGAATACTATAACGCGGCAAAGCCGCAACCAAACGCATTGGACACTGACCAGCACTGAAGAACACTGATTTTTTCCTTATCTGTGTTTGTCTGTGTTCATCTGTGTCCAAAAAATCCTCGCGGTTGTGATAGTTTTGTAGAGGAATACTATAACGCGGCAAAGCCGCAACCAAACGCATTGGACACTGATTTTTTCCTTATCTGTGTTTGTCTGTGTTCATCTGTGTCCAAAAAATCCTCGCGGTTGTGATAGTTTTTGTAGAGGAATACTATAGAGGCACAGATGTCATTCACTGATCACACGTCACTTTTCAAAGAACTTTTCCTGCTCGATCCGGAAATCGTTTTTCTGAATCACGGCTCGTTCGGCGCGACGCCGCGTCCGGTGTTCGACGCGTACCAGAATTGGCAGCGCGAACTCGAACGCCAGCCGGTCGAATTTCTGGGACGCCGGTTCAACAATTTGATGCGCGACGCGCGCGCCGCGCTTGCCGCGTACGTCCACGCGGACGCGGCTGATTTGATCTACGCGCCGAACGCGACGACCGCGCTAAATATCGTCGCGCGCAGTTTGCGCTTGAACCCCGGCGACGAAATCCTCACGACCGATCACGAGTACGGCGCGCTGGATCGGACGTGGCGCTTCATCGCGCGCAAAACCGGCGCGGTGTACCGCGCGCAACCGATCCCCGTGCCGATCACCACGCCGGAAGATTTCGTCGCGCGCTTGTGGGCGGGCGTCACGCCGCGCACGCGCGTCGTTTTCCTCAGCCACATCACGTCGCCGACCGCGCTCATTTTTCCGGTTGCGGAAATTTGCAGACGCGCGCGCGCTGCCGGGATCATCAGCATCGTTGACGGCGCGCACACCATCGGACAAATTCCGCTGAACCCGGAAGAAATCGGCGCAGATTTCTACGCGTCGAATTTGCACAAGTGGCTGTTTTCTTAGCCCGTAGGATATTTTTCCCCACGATACACTGTGCATAGACAACGGGCTCTCCATCCTCTTTGACGACTCTACCTGTGACATCCAGAAGCTCAATCAACTGCTGCTGTGCTTCATGATTGTCATCAATGTACGCCAGGTTCTTTCGGACTCCGGCTGCAAATTCCTCGATTGTTCGAAGCTGCTCGGGCGTCAGGGTTTCTGCTTCAATCTGTGCTGCTATTTGTTCCCTTTCTCTTTCCAAACTTGTTATGGTATTCTCCAACCGCGTCTTTCGCTCAACCAGAATTTCCTTCTCAAGCTCGCCAGTCACGTACAAGTCGATGACCCGCTCTAACTGAGCCTGGTTACTTGCCAGCAAATCATCTATGACCTGGAGTCGTTTGCGAACATCAGCAACTTCGCGCTCCCGTTCCTTATTGTATGATGCGAGCCCGTGTTGCAATTGCGTGGGATTCAGAAGCAAGGATTTGACCCAATTCCAGATCGCGGCATCTGCTAGGTCAACGCGGCAACGCACCTGTCGGCATCTCCTTGGATCACCCTGTTTGTCCTTGCAAACATAGTACAGAAACACCTTCTCGGTTTTCTTGCTCTTATACGATTGTGACTCGGTATGCAAGACCATGTTGCAGTTGCCACACTGCAGTCTTCTGCTCATCAGATACTGATGTCTGGCATGCCTCTGGCGCAATTCTTTATTCCTCTTGAGTCTTGCTTGTGCCATTTCCCAAACTTCTTGGGGCACGATCGGTGTAACCTTGACTCGCACGCTGTTCTCTAGTGGATCGCGTTGGTTCCGATGAGGTTTCCCGTACGTCCAAATCCCAATGTAGGTTTCATTTGTCAGGATGGCGCGAACTGATGAACCGGACCACTTGCCCGATTTATTCTTCAGGATCGGGTTGCGGGCGGTAGGGATTCCCATTTCATTTAATCGTGTTGCGATCTGACTGATCCCCAAGGGTAGGGTAACGCCATCGTTTGTTGTGAACCAGTCAAAAACCAAAACGACAATCTTGGCTTCGTTTTCCTCCACGACGAGCAGGAACTTTTTCCCGTCAGAACTTGGTTGTGCGCTGTACCCATACGGCGGACGCTTGGAAACCAACACACTACCCGATTTTACTTTCAAGTAGCGCCCCCGCGTCATCCGCTCGATGATTTTCAATCGCTCGAATTCCGCAACACTTGCTCGAACATGCTTCAGCAAGTTCCCTTCAGGTGTGTCGGGGTATTCACCCAAGACATATTCAATTCGGACGTTTAGCCTCTTCAGTTCATCCTCGACGATTAGCTGCTTTGCGAGATTGCGTGACAAACGGTCGATCTCCCGAACGACAAGGATCTCAAATAAGCCCGCTTGCGCCATTTCGCGGATCTTGGCCAGTTGTGGTAACTCGAACGATGCACCGGAAGCACCGCGGTCATCCTCTGGCAATTCTGCCATGACAGGATAGGCTCGTTTTTGTGCATACTCACGGCACATCTCAATCTGTCCAGCGAGATTTCGACCATCTTTGCCTCGGTCGTCCCCGCTTACCCGTGCATATAGAACTGCTCTTTTTTGCATTCCTGATTTCTCTTTCATCTGACGGAGGCGAGTTGCCTCGCCCCCGCGCGTTTCGTTCGTTTAGGTTTGCGTGTGATTATCTCGCATCGCTTTGGCATTCGCCGTTGCCCTTGCTCTGGGAGCAGGACGATTGAATCTTCGCGGTTTCTCACGCGCATTCCTTTTGGTGTTGGTGGTGGTAGTGGTTTCGTCGATCGTAGTTTGGATAACTTGACCGTCGGCTTTTGCCCGCTGATCGCATCGGCGCGCTGTGTCTGGGCGCGGATGGTTGCGCCGGTTTCACACCGGCGAAGGCGTCAAAAAAATCGCGATCGGTTTAGCCGGTGCCCCCTTCGCAGTTCGCGTGTTGAATCACGCTATACCGCCCAAACTTGGGGTCTGCCGCGCTCGTATCCTTGCGCCAAGGTTCGCCGCGCTTGATGGGTTTGCGGCACTTGATACACTTTTTCGGTATCATCTCAATCTTTCAGGGGAGACGCCGGCGAAACTCTTGTGAAAATCTGACCGCCGTTTGACTCGGCTTGATACCACCACCTGCGATAATCATGGCAACCCTGATACCGGTAGGCGACCTGAG
>VGOB01000048.1 GCA_016865935.1 Chloroflexota bacterium
GAAAGTCCAACGGCTCACATAACAAATGCACTTCGTTCAACTCACGCTTTGCGGACATGCGGCGGTAGGACGATGACCGCCAGGGCGAAGGTTGTTTCCCGCCGCACGTCGCAAAGTCTTAGAGTTTGCGCCATTCCCGCTCAATCCAGAGTCGGGCAAGCGCAACATCTTGAGCAAAAAAGGAGAACAACATGAGCGACGAACTTGCATATGAAAGAATAGAAAAGCTGACAGCAGATGAATATGTCACAGCGTTCCGCGCTATTGCCGAGCGAATGACAGTATATGAATTGCTAATGCTTCAGGCGCATTACAAGTCGCCTAAGCAAGTCATTACTGCAACCGAACTTGCAAACAAAGTAGGTTTCCCACATTATCAAACCGCAAATTCGCTATACGGTCGCTTGGCAAGTAAGTTGCTGGAGTTTTTCCAGATACAACTAACCGAATGGGTAAAAATAAATGTGCTGGTTAAGTTGAACAATCCAAACGACGAATGGGAATGGACACTTCGCCCGCAAGTAGCTCAGGCACTGGAAAAACTCAAGTGGGTTAGTTAAAAGGAAAAACAGATTGCCAGAGCAAGTTGATTCTCAGACCGAAAACGGCGCATAACACGCGCGCGCCGACCGCGCCACGTACGCGTCTTTTAGCGAACTTGGTTGGCGCGGTTGGACGGTGGTTTCAATTCGCGGGTCACTTTGGGCGCGGTCGGTGCGCTATGGCGTTTGCTGACATTCCTTTGAAAAGAGTTAGCCGTCTGCCCCAGAATTGGGGATAAACGTACACGACATGAAAAGGAGAATCGGAAATGGCAAAACCAACCATGAAAGTACTCGAACTCGGAGAGGACAAATTACTACTTGTTGCAGTGGTCAACAAGAAGCAATTGCAAGCAATCTACGGGGTGTTTGAACCGCTGTCACGGTCGTGGCGAGGACAATATCAACCGCTGGCAAAAGCAATCGTAGATGCTTACCACAACTGGAAGGGCAAATCCGCATAAGCACGTTCTTGACTGACGCGACGTAATCCGTACGAAAGCAGAAAAACGCTTTCCCAATGTCTGGGGTGCAATCGCGGCTCAAGTCTATCCAACAAAAATTATCAATTGGCGCGTTCCAACAAAAGCACGCGGCAAAGAGCCACGCGGTTGCGTCCCCACAGAGGAAATGGATGAACGTCAGCAACCGATGTGTTGCCGTGTCAAGGGGTTGAACCTTAAAAAATCGTTTCAAATGGAAAAGTCGTCGGTTTTGGAAAAAGGCAACACCTCACCGTCCCTACCCTGAGCAATTTTTTTCGCTCAGCGCGGGTGAATCGAGCCGTATGCGGTTGGCAGCAACAACGCTCGCGCGTTACGCCGCGAATTTCAACCCAGGTCGCAACGCTCGCGCGTTACGCGTCGGACTTCAGTTCAGGGTGCAGTGCCAGCATCTCGTCCACCGTCGCCAGTGGACGCGCGTTAACGCCGTGCCGCACGTGCGTCACGTCATCACCCAGCTTCAAGCGCATCAACTGCAAGCGAATGAACTCGCGTGATTTCAGACCACCGCGTTTTTCCTCGCCCAGGTAGCGCGACCAGAGCAGAAACTTGTCCGCGACTTTTTGCGGGACCGCGTGCCGATCTGCTTCACGATCATGCAGGACGTGCCACACCGCGACGAGCAGTTTGCGCGCGATCGCGACGATGGCTTTGTTCGACCCGAGTCGCTTTTCCAGGCGCGCGTATTCTTGCTTCCAGTAATCGTGATAGAGCACCGCAATGCGCGCCGCCTCGACCGCGATCCAGCGCAAGTCTTTGCGCCCTTGTTTGGTGACACCTGCACTGCACCTGCGGTTTGTGCAGGTGCAAGTGTGTGACCCGTGCGGTACGTCTCGCCGCTCGCGTGGACGCTCGCGCCGAGTCCCGCGTAGCCAACCAACTTCTTGGCGGAGGGAAAGCGCGTGATGTCGCCGATTGCCGCGAGGACCGTCATCGCGACGATGATGCCGAACCCAGGCAGTTGCATCAAGTACGGCATCTGCTCCGCCCACGGCGAGACCATACTCAAGCGATACAGTTCATCGTCCACCTCGGCAATCTCGGGTTCGAGATGGTCGAGCGTCGCGAGGTCTTGGCGAATCCGCAATTTTTCCGTGGGCGACACCTTCAACCCGAGCCACCACGCGCGATATTTCGGTGTGGTGAAAAGTTCGCCGCGCGGCGGCGTGAGATTGTAGCGATGAATCACGCTGTTCAAACGATTCTTGGTCATCGTCCGCATCTTGACAAGTCGTCGCCGATGCGACAGGAGCGCACGCAATTCGCGCACTTCTAACGGCGGCACCCACACTTCGGGAATCAGATTCGCGGCGAGCGCCCGCGCGAGATGCAGCACATCGCGGTTGTCGGTCTCCCTGGCACCGCCCGCCAGGGCAGGTGTGACGCGCGCGGCGGCGATCACCTTGACGAGACCTGGGTGCGCGACCACGCAGCGCCCCACGCGCGGCGCGATCTGATCGTAGAAGGTCCAGGTGTTGGTCGTCGCTTCGAGGACGAGCGCGTCGGTGGGGCGCAAATGCTTGCCGCTCCAGACCGCCCACTCGCCGAAATCGAAGCGACGCGGTGGCATCACGATTTCCTGTTGCGCGTTGACGCCGCCCGCGACGAGATAGTGCTTGTGCACATCGAGCGCGAGGTAGCGCTCGAAAGTTTGAGGAGAGTTGTTCATCGGACACTCCTTGGTAGAACGGCAGCGCGCGCGGTGCGCGCTGCGAGTTTGGTCGCAAGCGTTCATCGCCGTTGAAAATGTGTTGCGTGTGGAAAGCAATGCGATGAACGCTTGCGAGATGGGGCGCGGATTACGGGCTGAAAGTTTCACAAACCGATACGGGCTTGGCTTGGTGATGCAAGTCATCCCAGATGAGAGAGTGCGACGGGCAGTCAAATAACACAACGGGCTTGGTATCGAGACCATCCCATCAGCGATGCCGACTGGCCCAAAACGCTCCCTGCCCCCGGTGCGTTCCCGTCACTCGTCGTGACAAGGATAGCACAATCCGCGTCCCATCGCAACTACATTCTAATAACACACGCACGCCGACCACGCCACGTACGCGCCTTTTAGCGAAGTTGGTTGGCGCGTTTGGACGGTGGTTTCATTTCGTGGGTCACTTTGGGCGCGGTCGGTGCGCTATGGCGTTCACCAACCCCAACGGGCGAGGACGCTCACGCGCCTCGCCCGTCTCCCCGTCCACTGTCCCACTGTCCTACTGTTTCACTGCTTCCTGTTCACTGTCCACTGATTTTCACTCCACCGTCACACTCTTCGCCAGGTTGCGCGGCTGGTCCACGTCGCAGCCACGTTTCAGCGCGCCGCGCCTTTCAATTCGCGTTTGACACTCCATACAAAAGGTAGTATAATAGTAGTATGAAAACTAAGACAAGTATCACCCTCTCGGAAGACGTGATCAAAGCAATGGACAAACTGACGGGGCAACGCAAAAACCGCTCGGAATTCATCGAACTGGCGGTGCGGACTTATATCGCACAGTTGATTCGCCAACAGCGGAACGCGCGCGACCTGGAACTCATCAACCAGCGCGCCGAACGTCTCAACGAAGAAGCGCGCGATGTTCTGACATATCAGGTGCGCTGGTGAAACGCGGCGAACTCTATCGCGTCGGTCATCCCTCCGCGCGCGATCCCAAAAAATCGCGCGTCTTTGTCATCGTCAGCCGCCAAGTGCTGATTGATTCGCGCTTTTCCACTGTGATTTGCGCGCCGATTTATTCCGCCCACGATGGTCTCTCCACGCAAGTGCTCGTCGGCGCAGACGAGGGCTTGAAACACGACGGCAGTATTCATTGCGACGAATTGGTCAGCATCCCCAAATCGGCTTTGACGAATTTTGTGGGACAACTCTCCCCGCAAAAAATGCAGGCACTCGATCTCGCGCTCCGCATTGCGCTAGACATCACAAACTGATCGAGCCCAACAAACAAAAATTTCAACGGGCGAGGACGCTCACGCGCCTCGCCCATCTTTTTCTGTCCACTGCTCACCGTCCACTGTTCACTGCTATTCAACCGTCACACTCTTCGCCAAATTGCGCGGCTGGTCCACGTCGCAGCCGCGTTTCATCGCGACGTAGTACGCCAGCAATTGCAGCGGCACCGTCGCGACCAGCGGCGCGAATTCTTCGGGCGCGTGCGGCAAGTACACCACGTCGTCCGCGTGTTTGGCGATTGCCGCGTCGCCGGTCGTCGCGAGCGCGATCACCGGCGCGCGCCGCGCGCGCACCTCTTGAATGTTGCTCACCACTTTTTCCAGCGTCGCGCTATGCAGCGCAATCGCAATCACCGTGATTTCGGGATCGAGCATCGCGATCGGTCCGTGCTTCAACTCGCCCGCCGGATACCCTTCCGCGTGCAGGTAACTGATCTCTTTCAGTTTCAGCGCGCCTTCGAGCGCGGTCGGATAACCGAAACCGCGACCGAAAAAGAAACAACTCTTGCGCGTCCAGATTTTTTCAGCGAGCCGCTGCATTTGCTGATCGCTGCCCAGCGCGGCTTGGACGAGATCAGGGACACGCGCGAGTTGTGACACAAGTTCCACGACGCGCGCGCGATCCAGTGTGCCGACACGCCGCGCCCAATCGAGCGCGATCAGTTCGAGCAGGAGCACTTGCGCGCTGAACGTCTTCGACGCGACGACGCCGATTTCGGGACCGACATTGAGGTTGATCGTCGCGGTCACGCCGCGCGTGATCGAACTGCCGATGACGTTTGTCAGCGCGAGCGTTTGCGCGCCCGCGGCTTTAGCGAGGCGCATACTCGCAATCGTGTCCGCCGTCTCGCCCGATTGCGTGATGAGGATCGCGAGCGTCGTATCGTCTATCACCGGCGACGCGTACCGAAACTCGGACGCGATCAGCGTTTCGGCAGGCACGCGCACCCATTCTTCGATCACGCGCTTGCCAACGAGCGCGGCGTGGTACGACGATCCGCACGCGAGCAAAACGACGCGCTTCACTCGCGCAAAATCGAGCGCGTCAAGTTCCGCGAGATTGATGCCGCGTTCGTCCACGCGCCCGCGCAGCGCGTTCGCGAGCGCGGACGGCTGTTCGTTGATCTCTTTGAGAAAGAAATGCGGATAGCCCGCCTTCTCCGCCGCCTGCACGTCCCAGGTCACCTCGAACGGATCGCGCTCGACAACCGCGCCGTCGAGCGTGTAGAGACGCGCGTCGTTCCGCGATAGCGCGGCGATTTCGCCATCTTCGATCAGCAGCATCGTGCGCGTGTGCGGCAGCAGCGCGGGAATATCGGACGCGATGAAATTTTCGCCCTTACCCAGCCCGACGACGAGCGGCGAAAAATGTCGCGCGCCGATCAGCAATTCGGGATTCGCGCGATCGAACACGCCGATCCCGTACGCGCCGCGCACGCGTTTCAACGCGCGCTGCGCCGCGCCGACCAGCGCGAGCGCGCCCGCGCCCCGCGCCCCGCGCAATTCCTCTTCGATCAGATGCGCGAGAACTTCCGTATCTGTCTCCGTCACAAACTTGTGTCCCTGCGCGCGCAACTCATCGCGCAATTCCACGTAATTCTCGACGATGCCGTTGTGTACGACGACGATGCGCCCCGTACAATCGGCGTGCGGGTGTGCGTTCGTGTCGTTCGGCGCGCCGTGCGTCGCCCAGCGCGTATGCCCCAAACCAAGTTGACCGCGCGGCGTATCGCCGTTGACCAGATCGATCAGTTTGTTCAGTTTGCCTTCGCTTTTGCGAATGACGATGTTGCCGCTCGGCGCGAGCACGGCAACGCCCGCCGAATCGTACCCGCGATATTCGAGCCGCCGCAAGCCGTCGAGCAGAATCGGCGTCGCATCACGCGCGCCAACATATCCAACGATGCCACACATTGGGATTCCTCCAAAGGGAGAGTGGCGAGAGGCGTGGGGCGAAAAAAGTTTTCGCAACTCGCTCCTCGCAATTCGCAATTCACTTGCCATTGCCCGCGCGTTTGTCGCGCCGATCACTCGGCGGCATTAAGCGCGCGCTTGGTGCTGGGAGGGAAAGCCGCGAATCTTCGGGGGTGTCCTCATTTGTCATTTCGAGCACGTTCGCTTCGCTCAGTGTAAACTCCGCGAGAAATCTCCAATTGCAAAAACGAGATTTCTCGGCGCGCAAACCGCGCCTCGAAATGACAAAATCCAGACGATCTGAAAATTCGCGTTGAGGGAGATAGCGCTCCCTGGAGGCATCCGCTGATCTTTCGATTTTCCCCCGTGTCACACTTGCCCTGGCGGTAACGCAAGTGCCAGGGTTGCGAGGGCAATTTTGCCCGAAGCAATCTCCAATCCACAATTTGGGGATTGCTTCGCCGCTACGCGGCTCGCAATGACAACGAAGTTAATTCCGTCTCGCGACGGAAAACCTCCACCTCGTCAAGCAATTGACAATTATCAATTGCCAATTGTCAATTGCTCCATGCGCTGTTGCTTTCCCGCAACGATTCTATTCTACATCCGGCACCTCCTTCAACAGTCCAGCCACTGGACGCGACCAATCGCGATAATAGCCGTGCAGTTCGCGCGGCATTTGCGCGGCGAGCCGTAACATCAATTCGTCCGACATTTCCGTAATTTGATCGCGCGACGGTTTTTGAACGGTCGGCACCACCGGCTTGCCGATGAAAACCTTCATCTCGCTTCGGCGCAGGCGCGCGAGATTTTTCCAAAATGGTTTGCCGCCCCAGACGGCGACCGGCAGAATTGCCGCGCCCGAACGCAACGCCAACATAATCGCGCCCTCACGTCCGCGCTGCAACGCGCCCGTCTCGCTGCGATGTCCTTCCGGCGCGATCACCAGCGCGATCTTGCCGCGCAAAATCTCCAGCGCGTTCTTGAACGCGCGCACGTCCACCTCGCCGCGCCGAATCGTAAACGCGCCGTACCAACGAATACACGCGCCCAGAATGGGGTACTCGAACGCTTCAGCCTTCGCCATCGGCACGACATCGCGCGGCAAGTAGACGCCGATCACGACCGGGTCAATGAAACTGCTGTGGCTGATCGCGATGATCAACGCGCCAGCGCGCGGCACGTTTTCCGCGCCGCGCAGTTCCACGCGCAGGATGACCTCAAACACCACGCGCAACACTCGATTGGCGAGATAGTAAAACCAGGGTCGCGTTCGCATCATTTCCTTCGTTGCGCGTCAATCAGTTGCATTACGCGCACGATCACATCGGGCACATCCTGTCCCGTCGAATCGAGATAGATCGCGTCGTCCGCTTGTTTGAGCGGCGCGACCGCGCGCGACGAATCAATCTGATCGCGCTTACGAATCTCTTGCCGCACGACTTCAAATTCGACTGGTTCGCCGCGCGCGACGCGCTCGCGATGCCGCCGCCGCGCGCGCTCTTCCTCGCTGGCGTCGAGATAGATTTTCAAATCAGCTTCGGGCAAAACGACGGTGCCAATATCGCGCCCGACCATCACGACGCGTCCCTGCAAACCGATCCGGCGTTGTTGCTGTGTCATCGCGCGGCGCACGCCCGCATACGCCGAGACCAGCGACACGTTCGCGTCGACCGCGCGCGAGCGAATGTCCCAAGTAATATCTTTGCCGTCGGCGAGAATCGTGTACTGCCGCCCGTCGTTCGCCGTCGGTTTCAAAAAATCAATTTGCGCATTTTCCGCGAGCGCGGTCACCGCGTTTTCGTTTTCAATCGGAATGGAACGAAAGAGCGCGACGCACGTCACCGCGCGATACATCACGCCCGTGTCGAAATAAAGATAACCCAGTTTCTCCGCGACCGCCGCGCCAATCGTGCTTTTGCCCGACGCGGCGGGTCCGTCAATCGCGATGGTGGAAGGGAGCAATTTTGTTTTTCCTTGTTACCCAAACTGAGTACGCGGGATTCGTAATCCCGCCTGCCTTGGACGGATTACGAATCCGTCCTTCTCCGGGCGCGTTCTCTCAGCGCGCGCACTTCGCGCTCGTTCAACGCGCGCCATTTGCCAACCGGCAACGCGCCTAATTCGATCGGACCGATCCGCACGCGAATCAAACGCAGAACGGGATGCCCGATTCCCGCGCAGAGATGGCGAATCTGCCGCTTTTTCCCTTCGTGCAAAACGATCGTGAGCCAGATTTGATCGCGCGCGGCATTCCCGAACGATTGATGCCGCGCCGCGCGCTCGACGTGATCCGCGCGCAACATTTCGCCGTCGTACCAAACGCCGCGTTGCAACTTGGCAAGCGCGGCGTCATCGGGTTCCCCCTCGACGAGCGCGAGATACTCTTTTTCGTGTTCAAAACGCGGATGCGTGATGCGGTGCGCCAGATCGCCGTCGTTCGTCAGGAGTAACAACCCCTCACTGTTCAAATCGAGACGCCCTGCCGCGTACAAACGCTCGCGCGACGGAACGAGGTCAACCGCGAGCTTCTTGCCGCGTTCTTCGTCAATGTCGCTGAGATAGCCGCGCGGTTTGTGCAGCGCGACGTACGTCTTCGGCTCGATCTGAATTGGCGCGCCGTTTACCTCAATGCGATCGCGCGCAGGATCAACTTTCGTGCCGAGTTCGGAAACGATTTTGCCGTTGACGCGCACGCGTCCCGCGAGAATCAGTTCTTCGCATTTGCGCCGCGACGCGACCCCCGCGTGCGCGAGAATTTTCTGGAGACGTTCCATATCAGTCGCCAGTCGCCAGTCAACAGTCGCCAGTCACAGAGCGACTGAATACTGAACACTGAATACTGCTCACTTGATTCGCTCCGCCACCTGCGCCGCCGTCGCTTCGGCTTCCGCCATCGCGTTCGTCAGAACATTCTGCGCGGTCTCTTCGAGCGGCGGCAAATCGTCAGTCCCGCGCAAACCAAAGTTCTGCAAAAATTCAAATGTCGTCGCATACAGAATCGGACGCCCCGCCGTTTCCTGGCGACCTATTTCCTGGATCAGCCCGCGCGACAAGAGCGTCTGGATCACGCCGTCGCAATTCACGCCGCGCACCGCTTCGATGGCAGGACGCGTGACCGGCTGGCGATACGCGATGATCGCGAGCGTTTCGAGCGCGGCGGCGGAGAGGTGACCCGTGCCGTCCACACCCAAAAATCTTTCGATCGCGGACGCGGCGTCGGGCGCGGTGACAAGTTGCACCTTATCGCGCAAACGCTGCACGCGCATTCCGCGACTCGTGTACTCTTGCTTCAATTCCGCGAGCGCGGCTTCGATTTTCTCCGCGTCCACTTCCAACGCTTTCGCCAGCGCGGCGGTTTGTACGGGACCTTCCGCGACAAACAGCAGACTCTCGACGAGCGTTTTGAGAGGAAGCGTTGCGATTGTTAGTGTTTCAGCCATACGATCTATCTCTGCAAACGACCGCCGACGACCGACCGCAGACCGCGATGCTGTCCAATCGCCGTCGGCGGTCGGCGGTCAGCGGTCATGACAAAAATCGCGCCAACGATCAATAACGCGCACACGCTGATCGCCGCGCCGACGTACAGCCAGATTGGGCGGTACTCGAATTCGATTTGGTGCTCGCCCGGCGAAACGCGCACCGCGCGAAAAATCAGATCGGCGCGATGCAACGGCACTTCTACGCCGTCCACGCGCGCGATCCAACCGGGATACCACGTGTCCGCGAGCACGAGATACGCGTCCGCGCTCGCGCGCACGGCGACGACGACGCGCTCGGGTTGGTAGCTGACGATTCGGACTGACTCGTCATCGCGTTGCGCGCCGCCCGCGTTCAACGGCGCGCCGCCGTTTGCCAACAGCGCGAACTGCGCGGGCTTGAAATCGTTCCGTTGCATTTCCGCGAGCGCGCTTTTGTCGTCCACGACGCGCGCGGCGTGAACCAGGAACGCGCGCGGCATCACGTCGAGATTTTCAAAGACCGCGACTTGGTTCGTGCGGTAGATCAACGAAAAATCGCCGTGCCCGGTTAGATCGGCAAGCGAAACTTCTTTGCCCTCCGGCGTGACGAACGAAACGCGTTCGACGTGCAACAACCCAGGTTCGATCACCGGCAAAATCGCGCACGTGACGATCGTCGGCGGTTTGCCATCGCGCGTCAAGTCGAACTCGGCGAGATAATTGTGCCCCGCGTGCGATTCGGTTGGAAACGCGGAACGCGCCGGAAACGTCGTCGCCAGCGGCGGCAACGCGTGCTTGACCACTTTGCGAACATCGGTGCGCTCGTACGCCCACTCCGCCGTGTGCGCGCCCGCGCGCAGTGGAATCGTCTGCACCGATCCGTCTTGGGTAACCAATTGAATCTGCGCGACGATTTGCCCATCGCGCCAATCCACCGATTGCGCGAGCGACGAAACGATCTTGAGGCGCGACACCGGCGTCGGCGGAAATGTCAGCGTCGAAAAATATTTGGGCGCGAATTCGACGAAGAGATTGTTCCCCTCGGTCTGCGCGTCGGTTGGCAACATTTGCGGCTTGACGTAGTAACGCACGTTCATCAAATTCAACATCGCCGCGCTGGGCTGTTCCAGATACTCGCTCGTCAGTTGCGGCAAGAGCGGCGTGTAACCGGTCGCGTTCGGCACGCCGTAAATCAGCGAAACGTTGGGATACAAACTTTCGCGCATCGTGATCATCCAGGGATAAATCCACAGACTTGTCAGGATGCGCCCGTTTTCCGGCGCGAGATTTTTCAGGACGGCGAGCGTGCTGGGGGGCGCGTAAAAATCCGCGACCGGCGTCAACTCGTCATAGTTCTTGGAATACACCGCCGCCCACGCCGCAAGATCGAACGCGGTGACGCCCAGCACGAGCGCGATCAGCGTATTGCGCGCGAACAAACCGCGCCGCGCGCCCAAAACGATCCACGCGGCGAGCAGCGCGAGCGCGAACGGCAACCAGGTCCACCACGTCAACCACGTATCGAGCGGGATGATCGGCGCGCCGCCGATCACGAGCGCGATCGCGATCGTAAAAATGCCCAGCGCGATTTTCGTTTCGCGCGTCAGCCGGAGGGTTGCGCGCGCGCGCGCAAGCAAGTAGTCGAACGTGAGCGCGGCAAGAATCGCGGCGGCAAACGTGTACCAGTAGAAAAAGCGCGACGGGACGCGAAAATAATTGAACAAGGGCAAATAGCGCAAGCCGCGATAAAACGCGTTCTGATCACCCAAGCCCAGAAAAAGCGCGACGAGCGCGATGATCAGAAAAAAGATCACGCGGCGATCCCGCCGGACGAAGGGCGCGGCGAGCGCGAGAATGACCGGCAACAAACCGATATAGCCGATCACTTCGACGGAGACGCGCGGGTACGGATCGCCGAGCAGGAACGGATGAAAGAGCATCAAGTAATGCGCGGCGCGCAGCGAGAACGCGTGAAAGAATTGCGGCAGCAAACCCGCCGCGCGATTGCTCACCGTCGAAAGTTCGTACGTCGGCAATAGTTGCACCGCCGTCAACAGCGCGCCCAGGGTTGCCGCCAGCACGACGAGGACCACGCGCGGCGGATCAAAGTACTCGAAAAAGCGCGCGCGTAGGCGTGTCATTGCGAGGAGCGGTTTTTGCGACGACGCAATCTCCGGGTTGCTTGGGGATTGCTTCGCGGAAATCGCTCGCAATGACAAATTCTCATCGCGCTTCCAATTCACCAACGCGTACAGGCACAACAGCAGCACGGTCATAAACGCGAATTGCGGATGCCCGCCGAGCAGTTGCATCGCGATGAAGAGCGCGAGGAGCGCAAACCAGCGCAGGCGTTTTTTCGCGTCGCGCGTTCGTTCGTGCTGTTCCCACGCCCACAAGACCCAGGGCAGCCAGGACGCGGTCGCCATCACGCTCATATGTTGCAGGCGCGGCAGGAAGAATCCGCCAAAGCCGAATGCGAGCGCGCCCAGACACGCGCTTGCCGGCTGCAGTTTCAAAACGCGCAAGAAAAGGTACGTGCCGACGGCAACCCAGGACAGGTGCAAAAGAATATCGTAATTCGTCGCGAGATCGATCGGAAACAAACCGTACAAGATCGGATGGAGCGGATAGAGCGCGGAAATTTGTCCTTCGGCATAAAGTGGAAAGCCCATCAACATTCGCGGCTCCCACAGCGGCAAGCGTCCTTGCCGCAACGCGTCGGCATACGCGAGATGCGTCGGGTAGAAAAAGAGAAAAATATCGCCGAAGAAAAAAACGGCTTGACGCAGCGCGGCTTGCCAAAAATAAACGGGCGCCCACGACGCGAGGAACAGGATCGCGATCAAATCGCCCGGGTGACTCGCGATCGCGCGGCGAAGATTGTGGCAAAGTGATTTCATCGGATTGGCGTCGGCGTTGGAGTTGCTGTTGGGTTAGGCGACGGCGCCAGCGTCGGCGTGGACAGATCGGTGATCGTGATCTGCACCGTGTCCGGCACGACGTTCTGCACGCGCAACGCGCCGGAGACGACCGGCACGCGCGGCTTCAATTGGTGCACGCCGGCTGCCAAGCCCGCCACATCCACGATGACCTGCACGTCGTCTGCCGCGAGATTTTGCAAACTGGGCAATGGGCCCGACAAGATCACCTCGACCGAATCCGGCGAGATCGTCGCGGTCTGCCCGCGCTTGAGTCCTTGCAAAGAAATTTTGCGGCGCACGGTTTGTCCGCCCAACAACGGCGTCACGGAAACCTGGACGGTCACGCCCTCGTTGTTCAACACCGAAACGCCCTCCGGCAGCGAGAGCGCGGCGCGCTTGCTCAAATCCGCCGTCGCATTGCTCACGTCCAGCGGCACCGTTTCCACAAAGCCGGGAATTTTCGCAAGGATGTCCGGACTGCCGACAATCGTCACGGTCGAAGGATTGACGACGATGTTGGAGAGCCAATAGCCGGGCGCGGGCGCGCCCTTCATCATCGTCTTGATCGAAACGTCTTTGTAGCCGACGCGTTGCTCGACCGGCACTTTGACGATCACGACCGTCGGCGAAATCGTCAAGCCGCTGATCACATTGTCCTGCGCGTCGCGCGCCTGCACCGAAACCTCGCGCTCGACCGGCGCTTTGGCGCCGCGCAGATAAATATCGGCGGACACTTCGGCGATCTGATCCACCAGGATCGCCGCGCCGGTCACACTCACTTGCGGCGGCGTCAGCGTGGGGGGACGAAAAACAAAACCGAGCGGCGCGGCATCCAGCACATCGCTCTGCACGTCGAGCGTGCGCGTTTTGACTTGCTCCAAGCGCACCTTCACTTCCAACGGCTCGATGACGACGACCGTCACGCGCGGATCGTTCACTTGCACCTGGATCGCGATGCGATGCTCGCCCACATTCAAGCGCGCCAGATTCGCGCTGGCGCGAAACGACGTGGGTTGCAACTGATCCCAACTCGCTTGCGGCGCGCGTAATTTTACGCGCGCGCGCTCGACCGATCGTTGAAAGACGATCAGATCGTCGGGGCGATTGACGATCTCGACCGGCAAAGTATCGTAGAAATATCCCTCGCGGCTGGGATTTTCTTCGACGGTGGCAACGCTCCAAACGATCACGGCGAACAAAAACGCCGTCACGAGCGACGTGAAATGACCGAAGATCGATCTAAACAGCGCCATTATTTTTTCTTCTCCGCGCGCGTCACTGCGCCGCGCGGCTCGTACAGACGGAACAGTACGCGGCTCAATTCGCCTTCATCGAGGCGGCGCACCAGGCGTCCGTTGTGCGCGACCGCCATTCGCCCGGTTTCTTCCGAAATGACGATCGCGATCGCGTCCGATCCTTCCGTCACGCCAATCGCCGCGCGATGCCGCGTGCCCAGATCGCGTTCCAGCGCATTGTCCTCGGAGAGCGGCAACATACACGCGGCGGCGATCACGCGATCGTCGCGAATGATCACCGCGCCGTCGTGCAACGCGCTGTTCTTGAAAAAAATCGAAAGTAGCAAATCATCCGAGAGGCGCGCGTCCAGCATCACGCCGGTATCCACGAAATCCTGCAAGCCGGTCGTGCGTTCCAGTACGATCAGCGCGCCGAATCTTTGCTCGGCGAGTCCGCTCGCCGCGCGCACGATCGTGTTGATCGTTTGCGCGGCGGACGCGTTCCGACGCGTCAAGAAGGCGCCGGGGCGCCCCAGGCGTTCCAGCGCGCGCCGGAGCTCGGGCTGAAAGATCACGGGGATGGCGACCAGCAGCGCGGGAATGGAATTGCGGACGAGCCAATTGAACGCGCTCAAGCGAAACACACTGCTCGCGATCACCGCGAGCAAAACGACGATGACGATGCCGCGCAAGAGTGTGACCGCGCGCGTGCCTTGGACGAAATAAAACAGCCCGTAGAAAACCAACGCCACGAGAAAAATATCGAGAATACTCGAAAGCGTCAGATGCGCGAGCAGTTCGGAAAACGTGCCCCACACGATTGGTTACCTGCTGATCTCTTGCAAGAGTTTTTGGTAATCTTCGACGCGCGGCGGATGCAATTCGATGATCTGGCGAATCGTCGCCGCGGCGGCGCGCCTGTTGCCCAGACTCAACTGCGCTTGGCCGAGCGCGTCCAGCGCGGCGATGGCTTGACCGATCGCCCCCTGGGCGCGATAATGTTGCGCCAGCCGCGTCACCAGTTCGGCTTCCGCCGGATAACTTTGCGCCAACGCTTCCAGCACCGCCGATATTTTTTGCGGCTCGTTGCGCGCGTGATACCGCGCGAGCAATTCTTCCAGGTCGCGCAATGCCGCGCTCGCTTGATTCAACCGGAATTCCAGATCGACGATGTAAAACTGCGCGCGCTCGTCGTCCGGCGATTGCTGGCGCAGTTCCTGGTATGTCTTGAGCGCGCCGGCGAAATCATTTTGGCGCGCGCGCATTTCCGCCAAGCGATGGCGCAAGGTGAGCGCGGTTTTGCCGGTCTGCGCGGCGCGCGTGGCAAGCCGGACGCCTTCGGTGAATTTTTCCAGCGCCTTGCCGACCTGGTTCGCGCGCGCGAAACCATCGCCCAGATCGAGATACTGCTCCAGCGCTTCTTCGGTGCGATTTTGCTGCGCGAGCAAGTCAATCAGTTTCGAGCGCGCGCCCACGTCGTCCGGCGCGATTTTCAAGATGCCGCGATACATCGCTTCGGCGCGCTTGAGATCGCCGGTGATCAGACACAATTCGGCAAGCGCCTGATATTTCGCGTTCGCCTCGCTCCAGCGTTCTTGCTTGACCAGAATTTCCGCCAGGCGCGCGTGCGCGGGCAGGTAATTCGGCGCCAGTTCGATCGCGCGCAAACATTCCTCGCTGGCTGCGCCGAATTTTTCGCGCCGCAAGTATTCCTGCGACAGCGCCAGCGCTTCCAGCACGCGATCCGATTCGCGCACTTGAATCGCCTCGACCAAATCGACCTGCTCGCCTTCTTCCTTGATCGCTTCCAGCCGTTGGCGGAATTGCTGAACCTTGTCTTCCCAGCCCTTGCTGCTCAAAAAATCTTCGAGCGACTGGCTGAAGCGTTCGGCTTGGGCGCGATCGCCCTTTGCCGCGAATCCTTCCGCCAACTCCTCGTAGACCCGAATCAGATCGTCGGCTTGCTCGCGGCGCACGTTGCTCAGATCGACGATCTTGACGGCTTGGAGAAAATGTTCGATCGTGCGATCCAGTTTGCCTTGCGCGCGATAACATTGCCCCAGGGCGTAATGACTGGCGAGCGCGAATTGATCATCGCCGACGGTCTCGGACAAAAATTGGATCGCCTCATCGTACCGCATCGTCTCAAAGTACAACAGACCCAGGTTGAACCTGACCTCGGGGCGTGTGATGCCCTGTGCGATCAACTTGCGATACGCTTCGATGGCATCCGCGACGCGGTGCCGCATTTGCGCGTCCACCGCGCGCGCGATCAGCGCCTCCACTTCGGCTTGATCGATCTGGGGACGGATCGCCCCGCGCGATTCTCCGGTTGGCTGAGTTTGCTCGCGCGCTTCCAGCAGCGTTTCCGCCAGACGCGAGAGCGCGGTCTTTTGCGCTTCGTCCACAGGGCTGGGGACACTCACCGGAGTCGCGCGTTCGCTCTCCGTCATCTCGTCAATGAACGCGCGCGCGGCGGCATTGTTGGGATCGAGTTTGACGGCTTGCTCTGCCGCGTGGAGCGCTTTCGCCTTGTCGCCGCGCTTGCGGTAGATCCAAGCCAGCGCGAGTTGTTCGAGCGCGGCGGCGGGATGTTGCCCGGTGCGCGTGTACACCTCGACGAGTTTCTGGTGGATGTCAGTCCGGTCGGGTTCTAGTTCTGCCGCCTTGCGCCACGCTTCGATGGCTTTGCTGGTCAACTTGGTCGCCAGATACAGATCGGCGACCTGAACGTACGCGCCGGCGGCTTCCGGGACGCGGCGCAATTTTTCCAGCAGCGCGGCGACGCGCGCCAGCGGCGCGGGATCGCGCGGTTGGGCTTGTGCGAGATGCTGATACTCGCGCAGCGCGCTTTCCCATTGCCCCAGTTCTTCCAAAGCGTGCGTAAGACTCAAGCGAACGCTCGCGTCATCCGGGAATTCGTTGAGCGCGCGCCGATACTCCGCGGCGGCTTTGTTCCACTGCCCATCCCACGCGGCGTTATGACCTTTGGTGATCGCGTCGTTGAAAATCGTCCGATTGCCAGCCATACGAGCCAACTGGTCAATTAGTCAATTGGTCAACTAGTCAATTGGGGACTAGGCGACTAATTGACTAGTTGACTAATCACTTTTTACTTTTGCCTTTTGACTTGGAGCTTGCGAGCAGAATCGCGACGATCGCTTTTTGCGCGTGCATCCGATTCTCGGCTTGATCGAAGACGACGGAATGTTTGCCGTCCATCACATCGTCGGTAATTTCCATTCCGCGATGCGCGGGCAAACAATGCAGTACGATCGCTTTGGGTTTAGCGAGCGCGACCAGTTCCGCGTTGACTTGGTACGGCGGGAAAACTTTCGCGCGCGCGGCGGCTTCGGTCTCTTGACCCATACTCGCCCATACGTCCGCGTACAACACGTCGGCGTCGCGCGCGGCGGCTTTGGAATCCACCATCAACTCGACGCTGCCGCCGGATTTCTTGGCGATCGCGCGCGCCTGCGCGACGGAAGCATCGTCCAGCGCATAGCCCTGCGGCGAAGCGCAAACGAAATGCGCGCCGCCGAGCGCGCAGGCGAACATCAATGAACGCGCGACGTTATTGCCGTCGCCCAAGAAAACGACTTTGAGCCCTGTCAATTTGCCGCGATGTTCGATGATCGTCAGTACGTCCGCCATCGCCTGGCAGGGATGTTCGCGATCGGACAAGCCGTTGATCACCGGCACGCGCGAGTACTCGGCGAGTTCGGTGACGTGCGCGTGCGCGAAGACGCGCGCCATAATCCCGTCCACGTAACGCGCCAACACGCGCGCGACATCGGCGACGCTTTCGCGCTGTCCCAACCCGATTTCGTTCGGCGAGAGGTACAACGCTTGTCCGCCCAAGTGCAGCATCGCCAGATCGAACGAGACGCGCGTGCGGAGCGACGGTTTTTGAAAAACCATTGCCAGGGTCTTGTTTTTGAGAATCGGTTTGTTGCCGCGCGCGCGCCATTCCGCTTTTAATTTTTTGGCGACGGCGAGAATCTGATTGAATTCAGCCGAAGAAAGATCGGCAATGGCGAGAAAGTGTTTCATAGTTCCTCATTGTGAATTGTGAATTGCGAATTGTGAATTGTGAATTGTGAATTGTGAATTGTGAATTGTGAATTGTGAATTGCGAATTGCGAATTGCGAATTGTGAATTGCGAGTTGCGAATTGCGAATTGCGAATTGCGAATCTAGATCGCGATGATGCGCGCTTTGATCGCGGTCGCGTTGATTTCCAGGATGCCGACACTGCCGACGCGTCCCATTTTCGGCGTGAGCGAGCCGGGGTTGATCAGCAACGTATTGCCGTGCATTTTCATATACGGCGCGTGACTGTGCCCAAACACAATCACGTCTGCGTCGGTGAATTGCCGCTGGACGTACCCCAGCAAAACTTCCAAGCGACGCGCCCGGTTCAACCGATACGCGAGTTGTCGCCAGAGATTGCCTTCCCACGCGCGCGCGCCGTGCACCATTCCAACGGCGCGTCCGCCAAACGTCAGGCGTTGTTTTTCTTCGACATAGTGCCGCACTTGCGCGCTATCGTGTTCGCCGCACACGGCGAACGTCTGCGCGACCGGTTCCAGTTGTTGCAACACCGCCAAATCGGTCACATCGCCGGCGTGCAAAATAATGTCCACGCCGCTGAACAGTTCCAGCACGCGATTCGGTAAAGCGGGCAAACGATCGGGAATGTGCGTGTCTGCAAGGATACCGATTTTCATTTTCGTCAGAACCAGAGCGAAATACTCACGACGAGCATTGCCGCGAGAATGTACGCTTGAATGTGTTGCGCGTACGCGCGCGTCGCGCGTTCCGTCCGCCAGTGAATTTGCCACAGCACTTGCGCGAGCAAACCGAGCGCGACGATTGCCGCGCCGACGGGGGTGTTGCTGGCGAACAGAACCAGGGCGATGATGAGTTGCGCGACGTTATTCCACGTCAGCCAGCGTTCCGGCGCTTCTTGCGCCAGCCCCAGCAGCGCGCGATAGATCAGCGTGAAGAGCAGAACGAAAAAGAGCGCGAGCCACGAAAACGCTCCGAACGCGCTGTGCGCGATCAGCCAGGGCAACGTCATTTCGATCAGCGCGCGCAGACTGAGCGCGTTCCGATCACTCACTTGCGCTTCGATCAGCGCCAGCGCGAGCGCGGCGAGCGTGAGTCCGAACGTCGCCAGATTGAAGAGCGCGGCGATGCACGCCGCCAGGACGCCGGCGATCAGCATCCCGATGATTTCGGAATCAATCAGGGGCCAGATCACGTTGCGCGCAAACGCGATGCGCCGGGTCAGCGCGCGCCACACGCGCGGGACGAACGCGACCGGCGCATCGTCCGGCAGCATAAACCAGATGCGCGCGCTCGCCAGATTGCGCGGCAACGCGACGCGCCAATCGGCGTGGAGCCACAACGCGCGCCACGCGCCGATCAGCGTATCGCACAACAAAATGGAGAGGACGAGCGCGACCCAGGATTGCGCGCGCCCGTCGAGTCCGCCGGACGCGAGCGCGCCGCAGAGCGCGGCAGCCGCGGGCCCAATCAGCGTGAGCGGGCGCGTCGGTCGCACGTCGAGCGCGAGCAAACGCCCCAGCACGGGGCGCGCGGGATACGACGATTCTTCCATCGCGCGCTATGATACCACAACGGGGGGAAATTGACAAACAGAGATCAGTCGTCAGTAGACAGTCGCCAGATTTTTCTGTCGCCTGTTGACTGTCTACTGACGACTGACTGGCAGCCACACCGTAAACACACTCCCCTTGCCCACTTCGCTCTGCGCTTCGATGCGCCCGTTATGCGCGTCGACGATCCATTTGCAGATCGCGAGACCAAGTCCTGTGCCGCCTTTTTCGCGCGAGCGCGCCTTGTCCACGCGATAAAAACGATCGAAAATTTTCGGTAAATCTTGCGCGGGAATTCCGACGCCGGTATCCGCAACCGCGACGCGCACCCAATCGTTTTCGCGCGCAAACGACAGCGTCACCGCGCCGCCGCTCGGCGTGTATTTGATCGCATTGTCCATCAAGTTCAAAAATAATTGCTTCAATCGATCCGCGTCGCCGATCACTTGGACTTGATCCTCGCTCCCGAGCGACACCTTGACATTGCCCGCGTTCAAACGCGCTTGGCGAAACACGTCGAGCAAGAGCGTGTCCAATTCGACGACGCGTTTTTCGATTGGGACACCCGCGTCCGCTTGCGCGAGCAGAAGCAAATCCTGCACCAGCCGTTGCATCCGCGCCGATTCCGCTTCGATTGCCGCGAGCGTTTCTTGTCGCGCTTCGGGATCGTCCAGCGCGCCGCGCCGCAAGAGATCGAGATTGCCGCGAATCGCGGTGAGCGGCGAGCGTAACTCGTGCGACACATCCGCGACGAAACGCTGTTGCGCGCGAAACAGTTCTTCGATCCGACCCAGCATTGCGTTGAACGTCGCCGCCAGTCGTCCGACTTCATCGCGCGTCGCTTTCGCTTCGATCCGCCGCGTCAGATCGTTCGCGCGCGCGATCGTGTGCGCGGTCTGCGTGATCCGATCGATCGGCGCGAGCGCGTGGTACGCCAACACCGCGCCGATGCCGAACGCAAAGAGCAAACCCGCCGCGATCCCGGCGATCAGCAAAAACGCGAGCCGTCGCAACGTGTCGTTTGCGCCTTGCAACGATTCGGCGACGACAATCGCGGCGAGCACTTGTCCGCGCACGGTCAGCGGCGCGATGTAGACGCGCAACGGGACGCGGTCTTTCGTCAGATTCGCGTACACGGTCTCGCCGCGCGTGACTTGGGTGAGCGCGGCAGGCGAAACGACCAAGGTCTGCGCGCCCAGATTTTCAGAGCGCGTGAGCGCGACGCCTTCGAGCGTTGCAATCTGCACAAAGACGCCGGGCGTCGCAAACGTGTCCGCCGTCGGCAAAGTCAAGCGACCGCCGCGCGAAATGAAGATGCGCGGATCGGTTTGCAGTTCGAGCGCGGTCGCCAAACTATTTTCCACATCGGCGGCGCGAATTTGCAGGCGGCGATCCACTTCGCTGAACAGACTGAACGACAACACGGCGTACAGCAAACCCGCAAAGGTGATCAGGATACCGGCAAGGACGAGAACGTACCAGAGGGAGAGACGGAGACGGATGGACATTTCAGTGGACAGTGGACAGTGGACA
This sequence comes from Chloroflexota bacterium, assembly GCA_016865935.1. Taxonomy (GTDB): domain Bacteria; phylum Chloroflexota; class Anaerolineae; order UBA4142; family UBA4142; genus VGOB01. The sequence continues at coordinate 20,683 of VGOB01000048.1, forward strand.
GTGAACAGTGGACAGTTAGTTTCTACCCATTGTCCACTGTCCACCATCCACTACTCCTCGCGCAACGCATAGCCGACGCCGCGCACCGTTTGAATCAGGCGCGGCTCACCGGCTTGTTCCAATTTCGTGCGGAGATAACGGATGTACACTTCGAGGATGTTGGATTCGCCGCCAAAATCGTACCCCCAGATGCGGTCGTAGATCAATTCGCGCGTCAGCACCTGGCGCGGATGGCGCATAAAAAAGTACAGCAGATCGAATTCTTTCGTCGTCAGATCGATTTTGCGCGTGCCGCGCGTCACTTCGCGCGTGGTGACGTTGAGCGTCAAATCGGCAAAGCGCGCGATCGTTTCTTCGACGGTGCGCGTGCGGCGCAACAACGCGCGGACACGCGCGATCAATTCTTCGAACGCGAACGGCTTGGTGACGTAATCGTCCGCGCCGCTCTCGAAACCTTTGACGCGATCCGGCACCGCATCCTTCGCGGTCAACATCAAAATCGGCAGCGCGCCCGCCGCGCGCAAACGCCGGCACACTTCCCAGCCGTCCAAGCCGGGGAGCATCACATCGAGAATCACGAGATCGGGTGGAGTGTCGCGCGCGGCTTTCAAACCGGTTTCGCCGTCCAAGCGGACTTCGACGGTGAATCCTTCGTACGTCAAACCGCGCCGCAAAAAATCGGCGATCTTTTGTTCGTCTTCGATTACGAGAATTCGTTCAGCCATAGTTCGTCAATGAGCCAATGTACCAATGTGCCAATGAGCCAAACCGATTGCCCAGCCAGGTATTTGTTCGTTGGCTCATTGGGCAATTGGCTCATTCTCCGTAACTGCTCAGGCTGTCATTCTGAGGAGCGGTTTTTGCGACGAACGCTTTGCGTCTCGCAATTCGCGATTAGCGAGATGCTTCGCTTCGCTCAGCATGACAATGGGCTGAGCAGTTACCATTCTCCAATCATTTCCACACAAACTTCCATACTTCGCTGGGCGGGGAAAGTGGCATATTCGTCGGATCACGTTTGATTTGCACAAACCACTGAAATGTATCTTCTTTAGCTTTTTGATAGATTTCAGGCGCCCCACCATCAAGTATCTTCCGCAAAGACAAAAATTTCTCTTGTGATCTCCCTGCAATAGTTCTTGATACTCCAGACTTGTCTACATATGTGATCACTACTTCGTACCAATCGTTCGCGCCGAGCGCGCATTGATCGCACGTCCAACGAAACGTGATCGCCGCGTTCGCCTGCCCCTCGCCGCTCCAGGTGCCGCCGTTCGGCACAGGTCCGGTCGGTTTCGGCGCAGGAAACACGTACGCGACTGTCGCCGTCGCGGGGGCCGGCGGAGGAAGCGGCGGTCGCGTCGCGGTGCGCGCGATCGTTGCAGTGACCGGCACGCTGGTGACCAGCGGCGTATTGGCAATCGGCGCGGGCGTGAACGTCGCCGTGGGCGCGCGCGTCGCCGTTCCCAGAACCATCGGCGCGAGCGTCGGCGTCGGTCCGCGCAGAATCGCCGGAGTCCCGGAGGGTACCACGGGCGCAAGGATGAGATTGATCGCGGCGACGAAAATAATCGCGATAAAAAAGACGACCAACACGATCAGCGCGCGATACGTTTGTTCCGACGCGCGTTCTTGATCGAGTGAGAAGAGCGTGGTGCGCGATAGCCGTTGCGCGTCCACCAGCATTTTGATCGCGAGGAGAATCCCCAAACCGCACAGGAGAAAGATCCACACCGCGAAGGTTTGGATGAAGGAAACAAAGGCGGTCAAGGCAGTATCTCGGTAGACAAGGGACAGGTAAACAAGTAGACCGGCAGCCGAACAAACGTGACTTGTCTACTTTTCTACCTATCCCTTGCGCTTCTTTTCCAATTTAGATTGACACTCGATACACAACGTCGCCTGGGGCTTGGCTTGCAAACGTTCCGGCGCGATGGGCTTGCCGCAATTTTCGCAGATGCCGTACTTGCCTGCCGCGATGAGCGCGAGCACCTTGTCAATTTCGGCGAGGCGTTGTTTCTGATCGCTTTCCAGCCAGCGCGCCTGCTCGCGCGCCTGATGCATCGCCGCCATATCCGCTTCGTCTCCTTTGGCGGGCTCGGGTTCGGGAATGGCGCGGGCGAGCAACTGCGCGCGTTCGTCTTCTAACTGTTTGCGTAACGCTTCGAGGTCTAAAGCCATCTTTCGCAATCCTGAGATTAGAGATTGGAGATTAGAGATTCAATCTCCAATCTCTAATCTCTAAATCATCCCGTACCGCTGCAACGCCGCGTCGAGAATGCCGTTGATCAGCGCGGCGAAACTGATCCCGTCCGCTTCGCCCGCCATCACGATATCGCTGATCCCTTCCTGCAATCCGGCAAGCGGATTGATTTCGAGAATCGTCGGCGCGCCGGTGTCCTGACGCAAGCGAAAGTCCACGCGCGCGAAATCGGTACATTCGAGCGCGGCGAACGCGCCCGCCGCGAGTTTCTCCATCTGCGCCCACAACCGTTTCGAGATCGGCGCGGGGCAGGGATAGTTAGGAACGTTGTACAACTCCCCCTTGATGACCGACGTGTACAGCCCGGCTTGCTCCGGCGGACAAGGCGACAAGTCAACTTCGAGCGGCGGAAAGACGCGCAGCGTTTCCGGCGTCTGGGTCTTGATCTGCTTTGGTTTCGCGTTTTTCAGCGCGGCAATCGGTTCTGGCGGTTTGCCATCGGCGCGCGGTTGAATCATCCAAGGCAAGTTGCCCAACATTCCCAACGTAAACTCGCGTCCTTCGATGTACTCTTCGACGAGCGCAGGTTGATGATACGTTTCGATGCACCACGCGACTTGGGCGCGCAACTCGCGCGCGTTGCGGCACACGGACTTGGCGGTGATCCCGATGCCCGATCCTTCGCGGCTCGGTTTGACGAACAAGGGAAATTTCAGTTTCGGATTCAGCCGTTCGTCGCCGGTGACGAACGTTTGGAACAGCGGCGTCGGCAAGTTATGCTGCAGCATCACGCGTTTTGCCATCGGCTTGTCCAACGCGACGCAGAGCGTCATCACGCCGGAGCCGGTGTACGGAATTCGCAGCGCGTCCAGGATCGCCGGAGTCTGCGCTTCGCGCGACAAGCCGAAATGACCTTCGCACGTATTGAACGCGATGTCAATTTTATAGTGCGCCAATTTCTGCGCGAGGTGGACATCCCCTTCCATTCCGATCACCTCGTGCCCGCCCGCGCGCAACGCGCGTTCGATGTTGGCGGCGGTCTTCTCGCTATCGAGTTCGTTCCACGCGTCCCAGGGTTCGCCTTCGCGATGCGGCGCGTTTTGTTTGAGGTTGTAAAGTAGCGCGACGGTGAATTTTTTCATTGCGTTGTTTCATCTGTCATTGCGAGGAGCATCGTGAGCGGAGCGAAGCGTAGTCGAACGATGCGACGAAGCAATCTCCAAATCACGAGTTGGAGATTGCTTCGCTTCGCTCGCAATGACGCTCCTATCGCGCCTTCGCGCTCATCGCCGGAGTGCCGTTGCCGTTTCCATTGCCGTTCGCGCGCTTGCGCGGCGCGGGCGGCGCGACCATCACCGGTTCAAGCGGCAACAGATCGGGCGCGGGAACACTCTTGACCGGCAGGCGAATTTGTTGCTTGCGTTTCGTCTTGCGTTCCGCATCGAGTTTCTTGACGCGGCGTTGTTTGCGGCGCAAGCCATCCGGCTCCAGCACGACGGCTTCACCTGCCAGCAATTTCGCGACCCCTTCTTTCGGCGCGGCGCGGCGACAGTAATCGCAACTGTCGCTTTGATGTCGATCATAATGATCCGGCTCGGCATACGTCGCGATCACGCCCTCAAAGTTCCGGACGATCACTTTGCGATCGTTCATCGAAATCAGATAGTTGGGCATAATCGGCACTTTGCCGCCGCCGCCGGGCGCGTCAATGCAAAAGGTCGGCACGGCAAAGCCGGTCGTGTGTCCGCGCAGCGCTTCGATGATCGCGAGTCCGACGCTGACCGGCGTGCGAAAGTGACCGATCCCTTGCGACAGATCGCATTGGTACAGATAGTACGGGCGCACGCGATTTTTGACGCACTCGTGCACCAACGATTTCATCGTGTTCGCGCAATCGTTGATGCCTGCCATCAACACCGCCTGCGCGCCGAGCGGAATCCCGGCGTCGGCAAGTTTTGCCAGCGCGGTTCGCACTTCGGGCGTGAACTCTTTCGGGTGATTGATGTGAACGTTCATCCAAACCGGATGATACTTGCGGATCGTCGCGACCATCGCGTCGGTCACGCGTTGCGGCAGAAAAATCGGAATGCGCGTGCCGAGGCGAAGGATTTCGACGGACTTGACCGCGCGAAAACGACCGAGCGCATAGTCGAGCATTTCGTCGGAGAGGAACAACCCGTCGCCGCCGGAAATCAAAACATCGCGCACTTCGGGATGGGCTTCGAAATATTGCGCGATGGATTCGATCCGCGTTTTGTGCGCGGGCATCGCGCCTGTGCCGACCCAGCGGCGGCGCGTGCAATGGCGACAGTACGCGACGCATTGATCGGTAATGTCCACCAACACGCGATCGGGATAGCGATGCACCAAGCCGGGCACCGGCATATGCGCGTCTTCGCCCAGCGGGTCTTCCAGATCCGGATCGTCCAACACAAATTCCGCCATTGTCGGGACGACCTGGCGGCGAATGGGACAGGACGGATCGTCCGGGTCCATCAGCGCGGCGAAATGCGGCGTGATCGCCACTTTGAGTTCCGGCTTGAGGCGGACGGCTTGTTCTTCGTCCGGCGTCAGCCGAATCAATTGTCGCAGTTGATCCAACGTGGTCACGCGGTTGCGCATTTGCCAATACCAATCGCTCCACTGCGCCGGCGTGACATTTGCCCACAAACGACTGCGTTGACCTGGATGCAAGCCCTCACCAAGCTGCAATGTCTGAAATGCGAGTCCAGCGGATACGGGAGGACTTGCGGGACTACCCGGTGGCTCCTTTTCGCTGTATTCAGTTGTCAAGGTTTCCATTTCTGAATAGGGACCTTCCTTTTGGAATAGTGGGACAAGCATTCACCGCGCACATCGCGCGCTGAGCGAATTGTCCGACGCACTGGCGGCTCGCAAGCCCCTGGCTCACCGGGCTGACATTCTTGGGCGATCACTTCTGCGCGCGCAAAGCGTCATGATTGTCATTGCGAGCGTTTTCCGCGCAGCAATCTCCGAATTGCGAATCGGGGATTGCTTCGCCCCTTCGGGGCTCGCAATGACACGACGGCACTTTACCTCACTGCGCGAATCTCGACCGCGCGCGATCACACTCCCTTCGAGTAGTTTTTATTTCAACAGTGCGCCGGAAAGGATTCTTTCCAGCACATCTTCTTTCACAATCGTAGTCACGGCGACAACCTCATCACCGATTTCCAATTGCGTTTCGCCATACGGCACGATCCCTTTGCCGTTGCGAATGATCAATGGAATCACGCAATCGTCCGGCACGCCGAGACTGCGTAGAGCTTTTCCAATCACCGGCGAACCGGCGGGCACTTTGGCTTCGATGAACGACACGCCCGCTTCGCGCAGCGTCAAGAGATGCACCAACGATTGCGCCGGAATCTCGCGTTCGATTTGCGCGAGAATCAGATCGGTCACCGAAACGGTATTGTCAATGCCAAGCAGTTTGAAAATGCGCTCGTTCTTGGGATTGTTGATCCGCGCAATCGTCCGCTTGACGCCGAACTTTTTCTTTGCCATCTGGCAAATCATCAAGTTATCTTCGTCGTCGCCCGTCACGGCGACGGCGAGATCGGCGCGCGCCATCCCGGCTTCTTCCATCACAATCGAATCGGTGCCGTCGCCGCGCAAAACAATACCGCCCAGATCAGCCGTAATGATGTCCCCGCGACGCTTGTCTTTTTCGATGATCAGAATTTCGTGTTCGTCTGGCAGTAACGTCTTGGCAAGATAATAGCCAATCTTGCCGCCGCCGACAATGATGATGTACATCCGTCCTCTATTTTCTGCCGTTGCCGAGAATGATCTCGCGGACTTGGTCCGATGCCATCACCGTCGGGCAAATCGTTTCCATCAAGCCAAGCGTGTGGTATGTTTCTTCACGCACGGGATCGTACAAACGCGCGACGACGCGCGGCACCTTGAACACCAATTTGGCGATCTCCGCCGCCATCGCGTTCGTGTTATCGCCGTTGCTCACCGCGATAAACGCGTCCGCCGTTTCGATTCCGGCGCGGCGCATCACGTCTTCGTCAATGCCGATCCCCAGCACCATCGTCCCTTGAAAATCGCTGCCGAGCCGCGCGAACGAATCGCTCATCCGATCGATCACCGTGACGTCGTGCCCTTCGCGATCCAACCTTCGCGCCAGATGCGCGCCCAACCGTCCGCATCCCATGATGATTATCTTCATTGCAGCTTTCCTTCGCGATAATATACCACGAAATTTGTCGCACGTAAAGAGGTTTTGAAAACTTTAAGATTCGTCCCGCTCACCGCGCGGCGCGAGCTGCGCGTCAAGATTTTTCCTCCGGCGCGGCTTCGCGGCACAACCAGACCGGGCAAGTCGCGTTTTTCAAGACGTATTGCGTCGTCGTCCCCAGTTGAAAATCGCCGAGCGGTTTGCGGTACGGAATGCCCATCACGATCAAATCTACGCCGCGCGCGACCGCCTCATCCACCAGCGCGACCCCTGCCGTGCGCGCCTGCAACAATTCCGTCATCAACGCGCCGCGCGCCGCCCGAGCCACCTGCTCGACGTGTTCCAGCACTTGCTCCGCGTCGCGCATCTGCGTTTCGTTCTCCACGTTGAGCGGCTGGTTGCGCTGAATTTCGATCACGTTGACCGCGGTGATGCGCGCCTTGCTGGACTTGGCGATCTGACACGCCAACTGCACCGCCGCATCGTCCGCCGGATTGCCCTTGACCGGCACGAGAATGTTTCCAAAAGTCATACTCACTCACTTGTCCAAATGATACGGCACGTCAATCACGACCGTATTCTTGCGGAAGAGCAACGACGTTTTCAAGCGCAGCGCCGTTTGATTGTGCAAGAAATGTTCCCACCAATGCGCGGGAATGAATTCGGGCAGGACGACGGTGACGAACGCTCCCGCATCCTGCCGATGGATCGCGTCGATGTACGCCAGCAGCGGTTCGTTGAACGAGCGGTACGGCGATTCCAAAAAGACCAATTGCACGCCGCGCGGCTCGCCCCAGCGCGCCCATTCCGCGCGGAATTCGTCCGCCTCGGGCGCTTCGTAAAAAATTCGCACCGCAATCGGATCCTTGGCAATCGAGCGCGCAAAGCTGAGCGCGCGCAACGACGCCTTATTCAGATCGCCAATCGGCACGATGACGATCTGGCGCAGCGGCGCCAGCGCGGTACCGTTGTCGGACGCCAGCGCCAGTTGCTCTGTCACGCGCGCATAATGCCGATGAATCTGGTAAAACATAAAGACCAGGATGGGGATCACCACAATTACGATCCACGCGCCGAGCGCGAATTTGGCGACGCCCACCACCGCTACGACGAGCGCGGTCAACAGCGCGCCGATCGCGTTGATCACCATACTTTTGCGCCAGCCCGGCTCGCGCGTCTTCCACCAGTGCCGCACCATTCCGGCTTGCGACAGGGTGAATGAAATAAAAACGCCGACGGCGTACAGCGGGATCAACGCATGCGTACTGCCGCCAAATGCGATGATCAGAAGAATCGAAAGCGCGCCCAACATCGCGATTCCGGTCGTGAACACCAGACGGTCGCCGCGAAACTTGAGTTGATGCGGCATAAAACCATCGTTCGCCAGAACGTACGCCAACCGCGGAAAGCCAAAGAAACTTGTGTTTGCCGCCAGAATCAAGATCAACATCGTCGTCACTTGGAAAAATCCGTACAGCAGTTCATTCGGCAAAATGATCCGCGCCACCTGGGAGATCACCGTTTCGGTTTCGTGCGGCGTGACGCCGTAGTGGAACGCGACCGCCGTCAAGCCGACGAAAAAGAAGGCGAGAATAAAAGACATCCACGCCAAAGTCGTCGCCGCGTTTTTGCTTTCCGGGGGCTTGAACACCGGCACGCCGTTCGCAATCGCTTCGGTGCCGGTCATCGCGACCGTGCCGGCAGCAAAGCCGCGCAACAGCAAAAAGATCGAAAGCGATTCCATCGGACCGTGCTGCGCGCTGCTTTCCAAACGCGGCTCAACCGGCGGATCGCCTAACAAGATACGGATCGCGCCCAGAATGATCACAGCCGCCAAGCCAAAAATGAACAAATAAGTGGGCACGGCAAAAATCGTGCCGGATTCTTTCACGCCGCGCAAATTGATCATCGTGATCAGCGCGACAAAGCCGACCGAAATTTCCATGTTGTACGGATAGAGTTCTTGGATCGCGGATGTGATCGCGGCGGTGCCTGCCGCCACCGAAACCGCGACCGTCATAATGTAGCCCACCAGCAACGCGGCGGCGGCGACCAAACCGAAAGGCGTTCCCAGGTTTTCTCGCGCCACGTTGTACGCGCCGCCGCCCTGCGGATACGCGTGTACCGTCTGCCGGTACGAAAACGCGACGATTGCCAGCAACGCCGCAATACCGATCGCAATCGGGACCGAGTAGAACAAACCGATCGTGCCCGCCAAGATGACGACGAGCAAGATTTCTTCCGTCGCGTACGCGCTCGATGAAATCGCGTCGGACGAAAGAACTGCCAGCGCGCGGATTTTGTTCAGGCGTTCGCCCTTTTCCGCTTCGGTCGGCAAGGGCTTGCCCACCAGAAACGCTTTGAACTGCGTGTACCAGCGTCCGATTTTGCCGCTCGGGCGCGAAACGGCTTCGGACGCGCGCAAAATGCCGGGCGCGACTTTACGCAGCGCGCTGGAACGAATTACGCGCACGTACTTGTCGCCCTGATGTTTGCCGCGATGCACTTCCAGCGTCGTCAAATCGGGATGAACGGAATGGTCGTGCCCGTCGCGCCGCGCGTCGAGATCGGATTCGGTTTTGATCGTTCCGTTTTGGGGTTTGTCTAAATCAGCCACACATCATTCTCACAAACAACAAGCCAACGGCTCTAGGCGTTGGCTTTCGAGTTCAGAATTTCAGATGTAAAAAATTGTACACTAGTTTCGTCGCGGGTCAACCGCTGCGCGCCAAAAAGTGTAATTCAATGGGGGGCAACTGTCATTCTGAGCGAAGCGAAGAATCTCGAAGTTACTAGTACCCTGTCTCAAAAGTAATCCGACGGTGTAATGGTGTATAATTGGCTCCGCATTCGTATTCTTTCAATGGAGGTGCCACCACGAAACCGTTCAAATATGCAATCCGCCTGACCGGCGCGGAG
>VGOB01000049.1 GCA_016865935.1 Chloroflexota bacterium
ACAATTCACAGGTGTAAATCGTTGGTGAGGTTCGGGGTAAGGCTTTGGGGGTTCGCATGGCTCGCTCCGCAAGTGTAATCCAGCGGGAACAGTTTCCCCCAAGTTCCCTGATTCGTCAACTCCTAGTGACTTTTGCGGTATTGCGAAAAAACGGTAGGGGCGGGGTCATCCCGCCCAATGTCGGGCGACATCACGTCGCCCCTACGCAAATGTGATGGAGATATAAATGCCAGCGAATCCCGACCGCCAACGCTTTCAAAATCAAGACCTGGTGCTCAAGGTCAGTTCTGCAATAGATCGCGCCAAATGGGACGAGAGCAAATACGAAGCGTTCATTGATGCGCTGTGCGGCGGACGCGCGTATCAAGAAGAAGCATTGCGCGTCACGCTCCGGTATCTGCTCGGCGGCGAGTATACGAATTTGCGCGCACTCGCCAAAAAGAATTTCGACGACAATCCAACGCTGGAACAACGTTACGGTTCTTGGGCTGGGATGGAACGTCATCTCCAATTGCCTGATCAACTCGCCGCATCACTCGACCTCGCAACAGGCACGGGTAAAAGTTACGTCCTCTACGGAATTGCCGCGATTTTGCTCGCCACAGGCACGGTCGATCGCATTCTTGTTCTTTGTCCTTCAACAACAATCGAATCTGGATTGATGGAAAAATTCCGCGACCTCGCAGGCGATTCCGATTTGCGCGATCTGCTTCCCGCCGATTCGAAAATTTCCGCGCCGCGTATCATCAACGCGAGCCAAAGTATCACCGAAGGAAGCATCTGCGTCGAAAACTATCACGCGATTCTCGAACACGTTGGTTCGTCCATCCGCGAGAGTTTGGCAGGCAAAGGCGCGCGCGTTGCCGTCTTGAACGACGAAGCGCACCACGTTGCCAATGAGACCGATGCCAAGGTCAAACGCTGGAAAGAATTTCTCACCGATCCCGATTTCGGATTCCGTTATGTGATTGGCGTTTCGGGAACGTGCTATGTTGGCGACGATTATTTTACGGATGTGATCTACCGCTACTCGCTTCGCCAAGCGATTAAAGAACGTTACGTCAAAAAAGTGGACTATGTTGCGGAGATGCCGCGCACCAACGACCCCGATGAAAAATGGCAATTGATTTATAATCGCCACGAGGACACGCGCAAGAAACTCAAGAAACGCAAGATTCGTCCACTTACGATCATCGTCACGCCGACGATTGCGCGTTGCAAGAATGTGGCAGAGGAACTCGAGGGCTTTTTGGTCGAAGAAAAGAAACTGTCGGCGGATGACGCGGACGCCCAAGTATTGGTTGTGCATAACAACGCGCCTGACGTGCGAAAGTTGCCCTACGTGGACAACGCGACCAGCAAAGTCGAATGGATTGTCGCCGTCTCGATGCTCAACGAGGGCTGGGATGTCAAGCGCGTGTTTCAAATCGTGCCGCACGAAGAACGCGCCTTTGACAGCAAGTTGCTCATCGCCCAAGTGCTTGGGCGCGGCTTGCGCGTGCCAGAAGGTTGGCAAGGCGAGCAACCCGAAGTAACTGTGTTCAATCACGACGCGTGGGCTCCGCGTATTCGCCACCTGGTTGACGAGATTCTGGAAATCGAAAAACGAATTTCGTCGCACGTCATCGAGGATTCGCCATATCACTTTGACCTGCACAACATTGACTATACACGTGAACCGACATCGGCAAGAATAGTTCGCAAAGAAGGCGAGTACGATCTTTTTTCAAAAGGTTATATGGACTTGGCGACTGATGTGCCTGCTGAAGATGTCAGCATTGAGTACGAGCGCGCGTTGACTGGCGAACGCTACAAGTGGCAGACGCAAATTCAGCACAAAACCTACACCGCCCGCGAGGTTGCCGAAGAAATGTACCGCCGCTTGGAAGAAATGCAGGATCCCGAAAATCCCAATCCCAAAATGCGGACGGTTTACACTGCCAAGTTCAGCGTGGAGCGACTCGAAGAGATTATCAAGGCATCACTCCAACGACGGGGGACGAGAGTTGCTACAGAAAATATGAAGCAGGTACTTTTGCGTTCTCTCAATGTTCTTGGACGCAAGGAAGCCGAATTCATTCGCTATACGCCTGTTCCGACTCGCTACTTTACCGTCTCGACACGCGACCGCCAAGCGGATAGTGTGAGCGCGGCGGAATTACGCAACACCAAAACGCTTTTCTACACCGACCAGACACGCGAGACGCTCGTTGAGGATCAATGCGAGTTTTTTGACGAGGTAACAGAGGAAGGAAGCAATTACAAAAAGATTCGCATTCAGAATCGTTACGATTTCAAGACGCCACTTGACGCAGTTATTGCAGCATCCGAACCAGAGAAACGCTTCATCAATGGATTGCGTCAGCCAGAAAACGTGACCCACTACGACGCTTGGCTAAAATCTACCGACGCGCGCTTTTACGACATTGATTATGGCTGGAGAAAAGGGGAGCATCCCAAGCAGGGTAAATTCAACCCCGATTTTTTCATCAAGGCAGGTAACTTGGTCCTCGTCGTGGAAATCAAAGGCGACGAAGAACTGCATGATCCGTCAGAGGAAAATCGCAAGAAGAATGAGTACGCGGTCGCGCATTTCAAACGAGTGAACGAACATCTGCAAGAAGAAAGTAACCCGATTCGTTACAAGTTCACCTTCTTGACCGAACGCAGTTTCAACAAGTTCTTCCAAAGTTTGCGCGAAGGGAAGATTGCTGGCTTTCGGTCGGATTTGGATGTAAAGTTGGCGGAGGAAGAATAACGTTGATATTTTGCGCCGCTTGACGTACAAGTTTGCCAGTGGTATATTCTCGTCAGCGGTCTCGTAAGTCCCAGTGTCACTGGCTCCCTGTTGGGAGTCCCAATCCGTCATGAACGGTCTGCACGTGGCACCGTTCCTCTAGTCGGTGGTTATCGGTGCCTGGGGGGAGCCGCTTTGAAAATGCCAAGTCTGAAAACCGTGATGAGGTCACGGAAACCCTTCGAGGGTAGCCCGCAAGGGCGTAGGGCTTAAGGCATTTTCTTTTCCAGGGAAAATTTTCACTCGCATTATACTCCGAAACGCTCTGGGCGACAAAAGCAAAACCGCATTTGCCAATTCCCGCATTTCGCGTATAATCAAGTCGTTCTGTCGAGCATTATCGTTCCTCGGCTGCCTCCCGGCGCCGAGGTTTTTATTCGCACGACGACGGACGACCGAAGACGAAAGACGATTCATCGGTCATCGGTCATCGGTCATTGGTCATCGGTCATCGGTCATCGGTCATCGGTCATCGGTCGTCCGTCTTCCGTCCTGAAAGAGAACATGCAAACTCGAACTGATTTACGCAACATTGCGATCATCGCGCACGTCGATCACGGCAAGACCACGCTCGTCGACGCGATGCTCAAGCAATCGCATATTTTTCGCGACAACCAGGTCGTCGCCGAACGCGTGATGGATTCAAACGATCTAGAGCGCGAGCGCGGCATCACGATTCTGGCGAAGAATACCGCGATCACGTATCGCGGCATCAAGATCAACATCGTAGACACGCCCGGTCACGCCGACTTTGGCGGCGAGGTCGAGCGCGTGTTGAATATGGTGGACGGCGTGCTGCTGCTCGTGGATGCGGTGGACGGTCCAATGCCGCAGACGCGTTTCGTTCTCCGCAAAGCGTTGGAACTGGGACACAAAGCGATCGTCGTGATCAACAAGGTGGATCGCCCGAACGCGCGCCTGAATCACGTCGCGAACGCGACTTTCGATCTGTTCATTGATCTCGGCGCGAGCGACGATCAAGCCGAGTTTCCGATGGTCTACACCGATGCGGTCATGGGTCGCGCGACGCTAATGCCCGGCGATGCCGGCGTCGATCTGCAACCCTTGTTCGACACGATTGTGAATTATCTGCCCGCGCCGCAAGTTGAACCCGATCAACCCGCGCAACTGCTCGTTTCGACGCTGGGCTATGACGATTACAAGGGACGCATCGCGATCGGACGATTGTCCTCCGGTACGCTCAAACCGGGGCAAAGCGTCGCGCGCATCGCGCACGACGGCGCGATCACGCCGGGCAAAATCGCGGAACTGTTCGTGCATCAAGGACTGGAACGCATTCCGGTAACTCAAGTCGCGGCAGGCGAAATCGTCGTGCTGACCGGCTTGCCGGAAATCTACATCGGCGAAACGATCGCCGACGCGCTCGATCCGCGCGCGCTGCCGCCGATTCGCGTCGAAGCGCCGACGGTGCGGATGGCGTTCGGCGTGAACACGTCGCCGTTCGCCGGACGCGAAGGGACGTGGGGCACCTCGCGCAAATTGCGCGAGCGGCTGTTCAAAGAATTGGAATCGAACGTAAGTCTGCGCGTCGAAGAGACCGCGACGCCGGACACGTTCATCGTCTCCGGGCGCGGCGAATTGCACCTTGCGATTTTGATCGAGACGATGCGGCGCGAGGGGTACGAGTTCCAGGTGTCAAAGCCCGAGGTGATTTACCAGGAAAAGAATGGACAGACGCTAGAGCCGGTCGAGGAAGTGTTCATCGAGGTCGCGGGCGATTTTCTCGGCGTCGTGATGGAGTTGCTGGGGACGCGGCGCGGGCAAATGAAAGAGATGCGCACGGCGGACGATGGCTCGGTGCATCTGCGCTATCTCGTGCCGACGCGCGGCTTGCTCGGTTTTCGCGGCAAGTTTCTCACCGCGACGCGCGGCACTGGCATTATGCACGCGCTCTTTCACGGTTACCTGCCGCTCGCCGGAGAAATCGCGACGCGCGCGCATGGCAGTCTGGTCGCGTTTGAAACCGGCGTGACGACGACGTTCGCGCTCGACAACGCGGAGGGTCGCGGCACGTTGTTCATCGGTCCCGGCGTCGAGGTGTACGAAGGGATGGTGATCGGCGAGCAGGCGCGCCTTGGCGAAATCGCGGTGAATGTCGCCAAGAAAAAACATTTGACGAACATCCGCAGTTCAAATTCGGATTTCACGATTCAGTTGACGCCGCCGCGCGTGATGTCACTCGACGAGTGCATCGAGTATATTTCGGAAGATGAATTTCTGGAAGTTACGCCCAAGAGTTTGCGGATTCGCAAAAAGATTTTGGGGACGGAAGAGCGCCGCAAGACGACGTCGCGGGAAGAGCGAGAGGAAGAGGAGTGAGAGCAAACCCGAAGGGTCTCCGAGACCCTTCGGGTTTCAATTCTCGTCTTCTTCAATCCATTCGGCGATTTGTCTCTCATCGGTTGGCGATGCATGCGCTGCGATGAACGCGGGTTGACCGTCGAACCATTCGAGGACCTGGGCGCGCGCAAGCCGGGTCGGCTGGTTGGACAAGAGCGCATTGTACGATGAGTATGGATACGTGCGGAAATCTTCGGCGAAACCGTGCTTTTGTGGATTGAAATGGATGTACCGAATCAATTGCGCGAAATACTCATCGCGCGTGACGCGAATCCGACCGAACGGATGTTGGAAGAGACTACCGGTTCGGCTGTACGCTTTGTTGATGGCTTTGGCGTACGCGTCGAATAGTTTGCCGAATTGTTGACTCGCATCTAAACCCGAAGGGTCTCCGAGACCCTTCGGGTTTGCACATTCCTCTTCAGTCCGAATCCGCACCAGCAAATGGAAATGATTCCGCAACAAGCAATACGCGTACGTCTCTGCGATGGGCACGATATATTTGGTGTACAAATTGAGAAAGTACGCGTAATTCCGCTCCTCAATAAAAATGTTCTCGCGATTGTTGCCGCGATTGTAGATGTGATAGCACCCGCCGCGAACGAGTGGAATTTGTTTTGCCATTGGTATTCTCCCAAACCCGAAGGGTCTCCCAGGTCCTTCCAAACCCGAAGGGTCTCCCAGGTCCTCCCAAACCCGAAGGGTCTCCCAGGTCCTTCCAAACCCGAAGGGTCTCCGAGACCCTTCGGGTTTATCCTCAGAATTTCAACGAGGACGCCACCACCACACGAAAACCGAGGTAGTAGTCCCAGCGGCCAGCACCGGACCTGAGGCGAACCGCGCCGCGCGCGTTGGCTTGAGGGCGGTACCACGACCCGCCCCGCAACACGCGAGCGCCTTCGGTTTCCGGTGATTCGTGATTGGCGTCCAGGCGGTACGGATAATCCTGATAAACCGTACTGCACCATTCCCATACATTTCCTGCCAGATCACGCGCGCCGCAAGGACTCGCGCCGTTCGGATAAATGCCGACCACCGTGGTGCCGCCAATCGAATCGTCACCTTCGCTGGTATTCGCTTTCGCGCGATCAAAGGTGTCGCCCCAGGGCCAGACGTTTTTCTTTTTCTTCTCCGCGTCCCAGGTCGCGGCTTTTTCCCATTCTGCTTCAGTCGGAAGACGAATGACGAATTTGGAATTGCGAATTGCGGTTTCAGCGGCGCTATCCGCTATTCGCAATTCGCCATTTGCAATTCGCTCAGTGAGCCATTCGCAGTACGCGTTTGCCTCAAACCACGTCACGCCAACAACCGGCAGATTCGATTTGTTGTTCCAGCGCGAATCCTCCCAAAGTTTTGGCGCGGTTTGTTTGGATTGTTTGAGCCAACTCTTTGCCGCGTTGCTTTTCCAGTATTTTTCATTCGCGTATCCTGGCGCGTCAATGAAGCGTTGATATTGCGCGCAGGTGACCGGATATTTCGCAATCCAAAATTCAGGGACAAGGACGGTGTGCTCGCGCTTGGCTTCGTCTTGCGCTCCGTTCTTATCACCCATCGTAAATTCGCCAGCCGGAACGAGACAGAGTTCGTCCAAGTTGCGCGGGTCGTCCAGCGCGCCCAGCGTCAGCCCGGCTTGGGCGCGTTCGCGCGGCGTGAGCGCGGTTGTCTCTACAAGCGCGTGCAGCCAATGGCGGATGCGATTGACCAGCACCTCGAACGGTTCCACATCTTCGTTGTGTTGCTTTTTCTCCGCGATCCGTTCCGGCAAACGCAGTTCCATCAGGGCTTGTCCCGCCAGAATCGCGGACTGCCAGTCGGCGTTTTCGATCTTGCCCTCCGGTTTGCAATCGGCGGGGCAAAGAAATTCCACCAGCGCGCGCGCATCGTCCAAGCGTTCGCGCCGCTGACCGACTTGGAGCAAAAACACTTCGCGCCACCATTCCGGGTCGTGGCGCACCAAGCGGCGCGTCTGATCCTTGGTTTGCGTGCCGAGATGACACGCGGTCAGGTATTCCTGGAAACTGCGGTGCGGAAAGGTGTAGACATCTTCCCCGCGCCAATAAATCAACCCGGCGCGATTTTGAATGTACTTGAGCACGGTCTCGAATTGTTCGCCGTCGAGCGCGAACGCTTTCCGCAATTCGTCGCTCTGAATGTCGGCGGTGCGTTGTTCGCGTTGTTGGCTCGCGCCTTGTCGCGCGTGCGCTTGATACGCCACGCGATAAAGCGCGTTCCGCAACGATTCTTCGGAGAGGTCTAATTTTTCTAGAATGCCGCCGTCAGTCACAAGAGTCCCGTCCGCATCGCGCTCTTCGATCCGACGCTGCCACACGTCGAGCAACAATTCGACGCAGCGGCGGTACAGATCGGCGCGATCTTCCGGTAATTTCCCGGCGGAGGTGTAGACCATCGTCATCAGGGTCAAGAGTAACGGACGCGCCGCCAGTTCGGCGATGTGTGGATTGCGCTGCGCGTCCACCGCATCTTTGAGCGACGCGGCGCGGTACGCGATGAGTTCCTTGGTCAAATGTTCGCGCGGTCCAACGATCTGATACCAGCGTTCGATGAATTGACCGATTTGCTCCGGACTGAACGGCAGGAGCGGATAGCCGACGAAATCGCGCAGTTGGATGCTGGCGTAGGCGTAGGTGCGGCAGGTTAGAATGACGCGGCATTTGTTCGTCGTGCGGAGCAAGTCAGCGATCGCTTCGCGCACGCGGTCGCGGCGTCCTTCGGCTTCCGTCACCTCGTCAAAACCGTCCAAGATGATCAGCCCGCCTTGTTCGCGCAGTTCTTTTTCCAAGGCGGGAAAGAAACCGGGATAGTGCCGCGCGGCTTCATCTTCGAGAAACTTCCAGAGCATTCCCGCGTAACCGCGCCGCTCTTTGTTAAGCACACGCCCCGCCAGTTGCCGCAATTCGATTCGCACTGGCAACATTCGCCCCGGTTTCCAATCTGCTATTTCTTTCAGCCAACCCTTGCCCGGTTCCAGCTCCTCTTTCGCGAGACACAGCGCGAGATGATTCGTGAGTGTCGTCTTGCCGGAGCCCGGATCGCCAAACAAAACCGCCAGCCGATTTTGCGCGAGCGCGCGCAGCGCCGGCACGCGCTCCTCTTTTTCGACTTGCGCCAATTCTTCCGGCGTCCAGGCGCGCCAATCCTTTGGCTTTTTCTCCGCGCGCGCCAGTTGCCGCACGTCGAGCCGAACGTACACTTCGCGCAATTTGGCTTTGGTTTCGGCACCGGTTCCGCGCGGCGTATGCACGCGGAGCGGCAAGAGATCGCACTCGTCGGCAAGCCAGTTCAAATAGTCATCGCGCAGCGTGTCGGAACGGACGCGTGGCTTTTTGCGCTCAACTTGTTCTTTCGCCAATTGCAGAGCCAGCCAAGGGAATTTGTCCGCCTGTTTTTCCACTGCGTTGGCGTACGCGCGCGCAAACGCGGCAAGCGCGTCGCGAAAATTGAGACCGGCGAACGCGTCCGGGTTCGCAACAACATCGTGCGACTCATTGAACCTGGCTTCGAGAGTGGGAATGTCAATCACGCGCGCGGGGTCGCGCAAGAGCGCGGGTGCTTCCAATTTCGCGATTTCTGCCGCGACTTGAGGGTCTTGCAACCAGAATTGCAACGCTCCGGCATAACGCTCCAAACGTTGCGAGTCTTTCTCTGGGTTCATCTTGCCGAGTGCGGCTTCCAGCCCGGCTTGAAACGCGGCTTGCAACGCGGCGCGTTTGGCGGGATCGCGTTTGATCGCGTCCTTGACCTCTTTGGATAATTCGCTCAGAATTTCCGCCACTGCTTTTTCGGCAAGCTTGCCTACCAAGGGCGGTCAAGATTGGATCCATCTTTCCTCCTCATTGAGAGTGGCGATGAGATATCTACGCAGAGACAATCATCGCTACACCCGCAACGTTTTCCATTTCCCTGTCCGGAAGCGCAACGCGACCAGCAGCGCGCGCACCATAAAATCGCCCGACCACGCGATCCACATTCCGAACAAACCCAGCCCCAAAACAATACCCAAGATGTAGCCGCCGCCGACGCGCATCAGCCAGATTCCGGCAAACGTCACCGCCAGCGTCGCGCGCGTATCGCCCGCGCCGCGCAGCGCGCTCGCGACGATCATACTCACGGACAGAAACGGCTGGCTCAGCGCGATGAACGTCAAGCACATTTCGGCGGGCTGCCACACGTCGGGATCGCAGGTGAACACGCGGACGAGCGGCTCGCGCCAGATGATAAACGCAATCCCCATCACCACCATCCAGAGCGTCCCGTTTTTCAACGCGTGATACGCGCTCTGTTCCGCGCGCTCGGGATTTTTTGCGCCGAGATTCTGTCCCACCAACGTCGTTGCGGCGACGCCGAACGCGAACGCCGGCATAATCGAAAAGCCGTTGATCGTGAACGCGACTTGTTGCGCCGCGTAATTCGCCGTGCCCAGCGAGACCGCCATCGCCGCAAAGACGAGGAACCCGGCTTGGAACACGATTTGCTCCGCCGCGCCCGGCAAGCCGATGTTCAGAATGCGCGCGATCACGTCGCGATGAAAACCCCACCCGCCGCGCAACGCGAGCGGCAAAATTTTCGTGCGCCGGAACAACACGTACAAAATCAGCGCCGCGCCGACCGCGCGCGAAACCGTCATTGCCACCGCCGCTCCGAGCGGTCCCACGCGCGGAAAACCGAAATTGCCGAAAATCAACGTGTACGCGACGACGATATTGATCAGGTTGATGAACCCGGTGATCAGCATCGGCGTAACCGTATCGCCCGCGCCGCGCAGCGTTCCGCTCCCGATGAACATAACGCCCATCACGAACGCAAACCCTGAAACGATGCGGAGAAAATCGCTCGCCAGCGCGTTGACGCTTGCCGTCGCGCCCATCACGCGCACGATGTCGTCCGCGGCGAACCAGGTGAGCGCGCCGATCACGATCGAGATCACGACCGCGAGCGTGAGCGATTGCTTGGCGATTCGTTCGGCGGCGCGTTGATCTCCCGCGCCGATCGCGCGCGCGATGAGCGCAGTGTTGCCGACCGCCAGCCCCATAAACGCGACTTGGAGGAAAAACGTCAACTGCATCCCCAAGCCGATCCCCGCAATCGCGTCCTTGCCCAGTTGTCCGACGAAGATCATATCGCACACCATCAACATCGTTTGCAACAGGTTTTCGACGAGCGAAGGTCCGGCGAGCCGGAGCAATTGCCGGTTCAGCGCGATCGGCGCGTTGCGATCGGGCGGTTGACGGAGGGTGTTCAGTCGCGCGATGAGATGGTTGAAGGTCATTGCGGTTTCTCTACGCCAAGCGGCTGATTATCGCGCTTGAAGGCAAGACTGTCAAAAACGCGGCAGCGCATTTTTATTTGACGCTTCGGCGTGAGTGTGTTACAATCAAGCGCGTGTGAGAGAAACATTCGTTCTACCTGACTGGAGGAAGCGATGGAACTCAAAGTCCAAACCGGCGACATTACGACCTGGAAAGGTGACGGGATCGTCGTCAATTTATTCGAAGGCGCGATGGCGCCCGACGGCGGGGCGGGCGCGGTGGACAAGAAACTGCGCGGCGTGCTGACCAAGCTGATCAAGCGCGGCGAAATCAAGGGCAAACTCGGCAGCGCGGCGATGGTGCATACGTTCGACAAATTGCCCGCCGATCGCGTCTGTGTCGTCGGACTGGGCAAGCAGGGCGAGTTTACGCTCGACCGAGCGCGCCAGGCGGCAGCCGCGGGCGTCAAAGCATTGCGCAATGCCGGAGCCAAAAAGATCGCGAGCGTGGTGCATGGCGCGGGCAGTTTGGGCAACTTGGATCCGGAAAGCGCGGCGCAAGCGAACGCCGAGGGAATTATTCTGGGCTTGTGGCAATTCCGCAAATATTTCAGTGATAACAGCGACGTCAAAACGGTGGACGAAGTTGTTTTGCTCGAACGCGATCCGTCGAAACTCAAGGTGATGAAAGCCGGAGCGGCGCGCGGCGAAATTCTCGCGCACGCGACGAATCTGGCGCGCGATCTGACGAACGAGCCCGGCAACGCGATGACGCCGACGCATCTCGCGCAAATCGCCAAAGAGATCGCAAAAAAGAACGGGCTGGAATACGAAGTGATCGATCGCGACAAAGCCAAGAAGCTGGGAATGGGCGCGTTCCTCGGCGTCGCGCAAGGATCGGACGAGCCGCCGTACATCATCATCTTGCGGTACTTGGGCGGCGGCAAAAAGAGCGCGCCGGGCTTGGGTTTGATCGGCAAAGCGATCACATTTGATTCCGGCGGCATTTCGCTCAAACCGTCCGAGGGGATGCAAGATATGAAGGGCGATATGGCGGGCGGCGCGGCAGTTCTCGCGGCGATGCAAGCGATTGGACAACTGCAACCGGCAATCAACGTCACCGGCATCGTCGCCGCAACTGAAAACCTGCCGAGCGGCAAAGCATTCAAACCCGGCGATATTTTGAAAGCGTCGAACGGCAAGACGATTGAAATCATCAGCACCGACGCGGAAGGACGACTCGTCCTTGCGGACGCGCTGGTCTACGCGACCAAGACGCTGAAACTCGCGCCGGTCGTGGACGCCGCCACGCTGACCGGCGCGATGGTCGTCGCGCTGGGGCATCATCGCACCGGCGTTTTTTCCAACGACAAAGAATTGACCGAACTGCTCGCCAAGATCGGCGAAGAGACGGGCGAGAAAAATTGGGCGATGCCGATGGACCCCGAGTACGCGGAGCAAATCAAGAGCGAGTGGGCGGATCTGAAAAATTCCGGCGGGCGCCCCGCCGGATCGATCATCGGCGCGCTGTTCCTCAAGCATTTCGTCGGCGAAACCGCGTGGGCGCATCTCGATATCGCGGGAAGCGTCGGCGGCTTGATCGGCGCGAACAAAGAGAACGGGTACAAAAATAAATTCGGCAACGGCACGCCGACGCGCACGTTCGTCCATCTGGCGCTGGCATTGGCGGGGAAAAAATAGTTCAAGGTTCAAGGTTCAAGGTTAAGAACGTTTCAAACTTTGAACCTCGAACCTTGAACTTTGAACTGATTTTGACATTTCGCCAAATCGTGCTAATATTGCGCCCGTCAAATTTCAAGGAGATTTCGGAGGAAAGTTTATGCGCAAGTTCGTTTTGATCTTGGTCGTCGCGGTGTTGACGCTGACCGTGGTGGCTTGCACTACGGGCGCGCCGCCCCCGCCGCCCACGGGCGGACCGCGTCCGACGATTCAACGCACACCGACGCCGGTGCCCGCGAACGACGAGGAAGCCCTGCGACAGTTGATCGTCGCGGAAGGGGAAGCGGTAGTGCAACAAGATATCGATCGGCTGCAAGCGATGTGGGCAACCGATGGCGTCGTCACTGACGCGAATCGCACGCCGGATAATCCCGGCGACGACAAGACGTGGAAAAATTGGTCGGCGATTCGCGATCGCTACGTCAACATCGTTTTTCCATCCAACCCCGCGTTCGCCCAGCATCCCAATATTCGCGTGACGATTGCCGGGGACAGCGCGACGGCGCTGGCAGATACCAAGATCGGCGTCACCGATTTGAAAAACAACGACCGGTGGACGTTCCGCAAAATTGACGGGCAGTGGAAGATGACGAGTTTGACGTTTGGGCTAGCGCCGAAATAGGCGCGATGTGAAACGGGGGCGAACTTTGAAAAAAAGTTCGCCTTTTGATTCCAACGGGATTCCCCGTGCATTTGTATCCATCAACGTTCGGATGAAACAGGGGATGGCGTAGGACAAATTCCAAGTTTGTCGACACTAGCATTGCAACCGCAGAGAACGCAGAGACGCAGAGAAAAAATCCTAAACTCTGCGCTCTCTGCGCCTGCGGTGAATGAATCAGTGAACATGCTACAGTCTCAGTTTGTCCTCCTTTTTCCGGAGAATGGAAAGTGACTCGCGCGTATATCTTGCCGCTTGCTGATCCAAACGCAACGCTTGAAAACGCCGGCGGGAAAGGCGCGTCGCTTGCGCGCCTGGCGCGTGCGGACTTGCCGGTGCCGGAGGGCTTTCACGTCACGACGCAAGCGTACAAACAATTCGTCGCGCAGAACGATTTGCAAGCGCGCCTTCTTGCCGCGCTTGCATCGGTTGACGTTTCGCAGCCGACGACACTTGCAGCCGCGTCGCAAGCGATCTGCGATTTGTTCACGCGCGCGCCGATGCCGCCAGAGATTGCGCGCGAGATCGAGCGCGCCTACGCCGATTTGTGCAATTCGCAATTCGCAATTCGCAATTCGCCAATTCCCGTCGCCGTTCGTTCATCCGCGACCGCCGAAGACTTGCCTGACATTTCGTTCGCCGGGCAACAAGAAACGTTCTTGAACGTTCAAGGCGCAGTCGCAACGCAAGCCGCGGTCAAGCGCTGCTGGGCGTCGCTGTGGACGCCGCGCGCGATTGGTTATCGCGCGCAGCACCAGAGCGCGCACGCCGCCGTCGCACTGGCGGTCGTCGTGCAGATGTTGGTGTACGCCGACGCGGCAGGAATCATGTTCACGGCGAACCCAGTCACCGGCGCGCGCGATCAAATTGTCATCAACGCGGCGTGGGGCTTGGGCGAAGCCGTCGTTGGCGGACGCGTCACGCCGGATACGCTCGTCGTGGACAAGGCGAGCGGGCGCGTGATCGAGCGTGAGATCGCGGAAAAAACGGTGATGACGGTGCGCGTGGACGAAGGGACAGAAGAACGTCCGACGCCGGAACATTTGCGCCGCGCGCCGGTTTTGAACGACGATCAAATTGCCGAACTCGGACGACTCGGCGCGCTGATCGAAAACTTGTACAAAATGCCAATGGACATCGAATGGGCAATCGCGGCAAACAAAATCGCGATCGTCCAAGCGCGTCCGATCACTGCCTTGCCGGATGCGTCAGCCCTCGAGTGAATACGGTGACGCGCGCGTCAGCGGATCGGGATTGCGTAAACTTCCCCCGCGTGTTATAATTGTGGTGAACATAAGGAACGAGGAAAGCGAATGCCTGCACGATTGTTGATTGTGGATGGCGATGCGCCAACGTTGTTGTGGTTGCATTCCAAATTATCCGATGCCGGGTACGCGGTCGAAACGGCGCATCGGGGCGATCTCGCGTTGCAAAAGATCGAAGCCGAAGCACCTGATCTGATCGTGCTCGATCTGGTTTTGCCGGACGGCAACGGGCTCGACCTGGTGCGGCGGCTCCGCGCCGATCCCAGGTTCGCCGCGCTGGGCATCCTCGTTCTGAGCGGGCAGACGGACTCGGATACGATCACGCGCGCGTTGAATGTCGGGGTCGATCACTATGTGCTCAAACGCCCCGGGGCGGATGTGGAATTGCTCGCGAACATTCGCGCGTGGCTGGCTCTGCCCAAGAAAGGCGTGTCAAGCGGCGAGCGCGGGCGCATCTTTTCGTTTTGCAGCGCCAAAGGCGGCGTCGGCACCACGTCGGTCTGCATCAACACCGCGTACGCGCTGGCAAAACTGGAACCGCGCGCCGAAATTCTGATCGTGGATATGGTTTTTCCCATCGGCTCGATTGGACCTTCACTGGGATACGATTCGCGCAAAACAATCGTCAAACTATCGCAGGAACCTGAAAACCAGGTCGATCGGATTCTCGTCGAAAAATACGTTTCGCAATTGCTCAAATGGGGTTTTCGCGCGCTGATCGGCGCGAACGATCCGAGTGAAGCCGGAACGCTGGAGGTGAGCCGGATCGTCCCGATCTTCTCGCTGCTCAAGACGATGTACGATTACGTCCTGGTGGACTTTGGGCGCACCTTGTCGCGCATCTCTTTGCCGATCATCGAAAGTTCTTCCGCCACGATCGTGATCGTCACGCCGGACATCAGCACGGTCAAAGCGTCGCGCGTCATTCTGGAATTTCTTGAAACGCGGAATATGGATCGCAACCGGATCATCCTGATCAACAACCGCACCGTCGGTCGCGTTTGGACGACGACCGAAGACATCGAGCGCGAACTGAAATTGCCGCTCGCCGCCACCGTGCCCTACGTCGTCGAATATATGACGATGGCGATCAACGCGGCGGTCCCGTTTATGGACAAATTTCCCGAGCATGCCGCCGGAATCGTCCTGACTGATTTGGCGCGCCGCTTGCAAGAACGCGACCGCGTGAAAAAATAGTTCAAGGTTCAAAGTTCAAGGTGATGCTGTGATGCGCTTCGTTATTTGGAACGGGGCGTATTATTTTTTAGCACGATCATTAACCTCGAACATTGAATCTCGAACCTCGAACTTTGAACCTCGAACATTGAACCCCGAACTTTGAATTCATCCGGCGTTGACAAATTCGTGACGCGGTGATAATCTAGCGGCGTGAGCCAATCTCGGTCGCGCGGTGAAACGGGTCCCGGCGAAGGCGTTCTCACCTTCGTTCTGTTGCTGTTGCTCTTGCTCAGTCTGACCGGTTCGATTGCGGCGGCGGAATGGACGGAGGGACTGGGCGTCTTGAACTGGGCAGCCATCGGGGGGCTGGGATTCGGTTGGACGCTGGGAAAACTCCGGCGCGTGCGCGGCGCGTGCGCGCAGCTTGCCGCGCTGCTCCTGGCAACGCCCGTGACGATCGTGATCGTCGCCGCGCTGTTGCCCGCCGCGCTCACGTTCGAAGAAAAATTGATCCTGCTGAAAGCGCGCGCGCTCAAATGGTTCCTCCAAGTCGCGGCGGGCGGCTCCGGCAGTGACAATTTGATCTTCGTCATCCAGTTGACGCTGGTGACCTGGCTGTTGGCGTACGCGGCGGCGTGGTTCGTCTACCGGCGGCGGCAGGTGTGGGGCGCGATCTTGCCCAGCGGCATCGCGCTGTTGATCAATTTATTTTACGCCGCGCCGCAAGCGAATTTGTACCTGGGACTGTTTTTGCTCAGCGCGCTCTTGCTGTTGGTGCGGCTGAATTTGTTGACCCTGGAACGCGATTGGCGCGCGGCGGCGATCGGGTACACGGCTGACATCCAGCTCGATTTTATGGGGTACGGCGCGCTCTTTGCGTTTCTGCTGCTCGTTGCGATCTGGCTTTTTCCGGCGAGCGCGCCGAACTCCGGCTGGCTGGCGTGGCTCGATCCGTTGCAGGAACCGTGGCAGGCGTTCGAGGAACGCTTCGCGCGCGCGTTCGGCGCGGTGCGCGCGGTCGTGCGCCCCGCGCCCAATGCGTTTTTCGGATCGGCGTTGACGATGGGCGGACCGATCAGTCTGGGGCAGCGCGTGGTGCTGGACGCGCGGGCGGACAATGCGCGTTATTGGCGCGCGATGGTGTACGACAAGTACAGCGGCGGCGCGTGGTTCAGCGCGTCGCTCGATCCGCTCAACCTGAACGCGACCGACGCGCGGCTGGATACCTGGCAGGGGTATCTGCGCGCCGAAGTGACGCAGACGATTCGCGTTTATCTCAACAACCAGAATATCCTGTACGCGCAATCTCAGCCCGTGCGCTTTAACCTTCCGGTTGAAGCGCGCGTCGGGGTGGACAAGACCACCGCGCCGCCCGCGCTCGATCTGACGCTGGCGCGCGCGCGCCGCCCCATCCGCGAAGGCGATGCGTACGTCGTCGTCTCCGCAATCAGCGTAGCGGACGAAGATGCCTTGCGCGCCGATGCGACGGAGTATCCCGAGTGGATGCGCGCCAAGTATCTGCAATTGCCGGACGAGGTGCCGGCGCGCGTGCGGAACAAGGCGCAAGAGATCGCCGCGCCGTTTTCCAATCCGTACGACCGCGCGGTCGCGCTGGAAAAATATTTGCGCGCGCACATCACGTACGACGAAAAGGTGAGCGCGCCGCCGCTCGATGCGGACAGCGTGGATTACGTGCTGTTCGAGCGTCCGGCGGGCTATTGCAATTACTATGCGTCGGCGATGGCGGTGTTGGCGCGCACGCTCGGCATTCCGGCGCGCGTCGTCTCCGGGTACACGCAAGGTGAATTCGAAAACGGCGCGTTCCGCGTTGTCGAAGCGAACGCGCATTCCTGGGTCGAAATCTATTTTCCCAGTTACGGCTGGATCGAATTCGAACCGACGACGAACAAGCCGGAGATCGAGCGACCGAAAAAGCGTCAAGCCGCGCCGGACAATCCCGATACCGGCGAATCGGCGGAGGAACAACGCCGCCGGCGCGACCGCGAGCGCAATCGCGCGGATGAGATGGACGAGGAGGACGCGGGCGGCGCGTTCGGCTACACGCGTCCGTTTTGGACTGATCCGCGCGATGTCGCGTTGCTGATTGCGGGCAGCATCGCGTTGCTCGCGCTCGGTACGCTTGGGGTGCGCCGGTGGTATCGCGTGCGCCAAATCGCGCGGTTGACGCCCGCCGCGCGCGTCTACGAAGAAATGCTCGACCGCGCGCGCTGGCTGGGTGTGCGCGAGGAGCGCACCGCGACGCCGTTGGAACGCGCGCGCGCGATCACTCGCGCGTTGCCGCAAACGCAAGCCGAAGCGGAACGCGTCGCCGCGTTTTATTCGCGCGAACGATTCGGCGCGCGGCAACTCGACGCGGTGGAACGCGCGACGCTGACGAACGCGTGGCGCGCGTGGCGCGCGGCGTGGTGGCGCGGACTCGGCAAACGGATCGTGGATAGCGTCGTCGTTCCGACGCGCAATTTGATCGTGCGTATGCGCGCGGCGTTGGAACGCTACAACAATCGCCAGAATCTTCAATCGTAAAACCACAGTCAAAATAGCCAAACATGCCAAACGCGCCAAATCTGCCAAATTAAATTTTTGGCACGTTTGGCACCTTTGGCGCATTTGGCAAATTTGTGGCAGTAAATCCGGAATGGAGTTGCTATGATGGATCATGTTTACATCCAAAACATCGCGCAGTACGTCGGCAAAGAAATCACAATGAAAGGTTGGCTCGCGGACAAGACCGACAAAGGCAAGCTGCAATTCTTGAAATTCCGCGATGGCACCGGATTCATTCAAGCCGTCGTTTTTCAAAAGGACGTTTCGCCGGAGGCGTTTGACGCGACGAAAAAACTGACCCAGGAATCGTCCGTCATTCTCACGGGCGTTCCGCGCGCCGAACCGCGCGCGCCGGGCGGATACGAGTTGTCGGTGAAAGATGTCCAAGTCGTTCAGATCGCCGCCGATTATCCGATCACGCCGAAAGATCACGGCGTCGAATTCTTGATGGCGAATCGGCATTTGTGGTTGCGTTCGCCGCGCCAACACGCGATTCTGCGAACGCGCGCGCGGATCGTCAAAGCGATTCGCGATTGGTTCGACGACAACGGCTTTTTGCTGGTGGACACGCCGATGCTCACGCCGTCTGCGTGCGAAGGAACGACGACACTTTTTGAGACGGATTACTTTGGCGTGCCCGCGTATCTCACGCAAAGCGGACAACTGTACAACGAAGCGGACGCGATGGCGTTCGGCAAAGTGTATTGCTTTGGTCCGACGTTTCGCGCGGAGAAATCGAAAACGCGCCGCCACCTTACCGAATTTTGGATGGTCGAACCGGAGTGGGCGTATGGCACGCTCGACGATTATATGCGCGTCGGCGAAGAGTTTGTGTCGTACATCGTGCAGACGATTTTGAAAGAGCGTGCGGAAGAATTGAAAGTGTTGGAGCGCGACACGAGCAAACTCGAAAAAGTGACGCCGCCGTTTCCAAAAATTTCGTACACCGAAGCGGTTGAGTTGATCCAAAAGAACGGCTTTCCCGATTTCAAGTGGGGCGACGATTTTGGCGCGCCGCACGAGACGATCATCAGCGAACAGTACGACAAGCCGGTCTTTGTGCATCGCTATCCGACCGAGATCAAAGCGTTTTATATGGCGCTCGATCCGACGAACCCGAAAGTCGTGCTGGGCGCGGATTTGCTCGCGCCGGAAGGGTACGGCGAAATCATCGGCGGCGGTGAGCGCTCTGCCGATCTCGCGTATCTCGAATCGCAAATCGAAAAACACAAACTACCGCGCGAGGCGTACGAGTGGTATCTCGATTTGCGCCGGTACGGCGCGGTGCCGCATTGCGGTTTCGGTCTCGGCATCGAACGCACGGTCGCGTGGATTTGCAAACTCGATCACGTGCGCGAGACGATTCCGTTTGCGCGGATGTTGGAGAAGATTTATCCGTAAAAGTAGACAGTCGCCAGTAGACAGTAGACAGACAAAATCTGACGACTGGCTGCTAACGACTGACGACTGGAGGTATTATGGCAGCGATCCAAATAATGCCGCAGCTGGTGCCTGCGCTGGAGCGAATGCAAGGGGAAACGTTTGATGAAAAACTGGCGCGCCTAGTCGCTAATGAGTTGCGCCGCTATCTGGAGGAAATCGAACGCGAGTCGCTTGAATACGAGATCAAATACGGGGTGAATCACGATCAATTCACGGCGAAACTCGAACGCGGCGAATTGGGCAATCCGTACGGCTACGAACTTGAGCAAGACGCGATGCGCTGGGAGGATTTGCTCGATGAAAAAAAGATGTGGCTGGAGCAACTTCGTCAAGTCGGCGGTTTGGTAAAATGACCCTGGCTGAGTTCAAACGCCAGGTTGTTGCGGCAATCGCCCAGCATTTGCCGCAAGCTAAATTCACACCGATCATGCAACACGGAATTAAATTGCTCGGTCGGGTCGAGATCGATGAGCATACTGTGATTGATGTGTACTTTAACGCCAACTCTGGAAAGACGACGTATGCGCTTGTCCAAATGGGCAAACGAATTTTTGGGTACGACAACTTTCGCGGCTGGCATTATCGTCCGATTGAGAATCCGGAAGAGCATATCCCGTGTCAGGAACCAACACCGGATCAGGTGTTGCGCGAGATGAGAGGAATCCTTGATCGGCAGTGATGGGAAGCAAACTCGATCACGTGCGCGAGACGATTCCGTTAGCGCGGATGTTGGAGAAGATTTATCCGTAAATCAAGAATTCAGCCCTGTTAAGTTCGAAAGACGAATACATTAAATGATCTACCAATTGATTCAAGCAAAAAAGAATAAATGGATGCAATCTGGTGATTGCCCGGTTATGGGTCTGCGGGCATATATTCGCCAGTGCGGTCAACTATGGGATGACCAGATCGAAGCAATCGAAACATACCTGTTTCTGAAAATTGCGGCGGGTAACCAGCCCCTCGCACAAATATTCGCGGATGGTTTTTTCTTTGATCCGATTGACCTGAATACGCTCCGCTTGAGCGTAGCCGCGCGTGAGTTGCTCGAAACAAATACCGCCGCGCGTTCGCTCTACCAGTTCGCGCGCTCGAAAAATAATGACAACTCGCTCTTGCCCGAACTGGAAAAGGAAATCGCGGAAAACAAGCCAATGGATTATCGGCAGATCATTGACGCGATATTCTACAACGTCAGTTATCCCGACTACCTTTTCAGTTTGCCGATGGGCGGCGGCAAAACATTTTTAATCGCCGCGCTGATTTATCTTGATTTGTACTTTGCGCGCAACGAACCTGACAATCCAGCGTTCGCGCACAATTTCATCGTCCTCGTTCCATCGGGCTTGAAATCTTCTATTCTTCCCAGCCTCAAGGACATTGAACGTTTCGATCCCAGCTGGGTTTTGCCTGAACCCGCCGCGGGCGAAATCAAGCGCATGCTTCGCTTTGAAGTTTTGGATCAACCCAAATCGGCAAAGAAAAGCAATCGCGCGCGCAACCCGAACGCGCAAAAGGTCAATACGCTCCTCAGCCAACCCGCGCCGATGGGATTGGTGTTTGTCGTCAACGCGGAAAAAGTCATCCTCGATCGCGTGGAACTGGGCGCGCAAATGGAGTTGATCGTAAAAACCGACGACGAACGCGCGCGCGCCGCGAACGAGTTACGGCATTTGATGGGCAAGCTTCCCAACCTGGGCATTCACATTGACGAAGTGCACCACGCGACGCGCGACGACATCAAACTGCGCCAAGTGGTCAATCAATGGGCAAGTGAAGGGACCGTCCGAACCGTCATGGGCTTTTCGGGTACGCCATACTTGTCGGCGCCAGAAAAAATCGCGGCGACTGAAAATGTGCTTTTGCAATTCAAACAGATCGCCAACACCGTTTACTACTATCCGCTCGTGCGCGGCATTGCGCGCTTTTTGAAAAAGCCGAAAATTCAGAATGTGTCCAATCTGCCGCCTTTGGAAATCATTCGGCGTGGCGTACAGGAATTTTATCAACTCTACGGTAACATCATTTATCAAAACGGCACGTGCGCTAAACTCGCCGTCTATTGTGGGACGATTGGACGGCTGGAGGAAGAGATTTATCCGTTCCTCGTCAACGAACTGAGCATCAACCCCGCCGATATTTTGAAATTTCACAAAGGCAATGCGCGTTATAAAATTTCCAGACACCGCGAAACGGAATTTGCGTCGCTTGATTTGCCTATCTCCAAAAAGAAAATCATCTTGCTCGTGCAGATTGGCAAGGAAGGATGGAATTGTCGCTCGCTCACCGGCGTGATTCTCGCGCAAAGAGGCGACAGTCCGACCAATATGGTTTTGCAGACGAGTTGCCGCTGTTTGCGCCAAGTGGACAAGGGCGCGCCGGAGACCGCGCTCATTTGGCTCAATAGCGACAATGCCAAGATTCTCGACAAGCAGTTGGCGGCAGAGCAACGGACCAGCATCGCCGAAATCAACGCGCTCGGCGCGCACGGCGCACCAGCGATGGTCGAACGGCACTCGCGGATGGAAAAATTGAGACTGCCGCCGATTGATTATTATCAACTACGCGTCGAGTATGAAACGATCGTTGCCGAAACGAATCCGCGCACAGAAGCACGCTTGCGCGAACTGGCTGATCGGCTTGACGATTTCAAAACGCACGCGGCGATTCAAACCGGCGCGCTGACGGGAACGACGAACGCGCCGATTGCTTTTGATCGCACGACCATCGTTGAAACGCTCGCAGGCGAAGCGGCGCGATTCGATTTTTGGCTGGCGGACATCGCGCGGGAAAGTTTCGGCATGTTGACCTTTTCCCAGTTGAGCGCGTATTCGGACACGCTGGGAAAAATCTTTGCCGCGGTCACCGTGGCGCAGAACGGCGCGCGCGTGTTCGATGAACTCTACGACCAGCCACGCGTGCGTTCGCAAATCCGTGTGGCGTTTTGCGCGCACCGCGATTTGCACACGCGCCAGGAGGTCATTCCGCAAAAAGCCGAATTGCTGGTCGCGTCCAAACTTGATGCGGTGGCGCGGAATGATAAACTCTATCCCGCCGATTCCGATGTCAAAGCGATTCTCGAAATTGACCAGACAGGAATCGCGCCGCAAGAGTACGAGGAAAAAGCGCGGCTCGCGCACGAAAAATTTATGGCGGAAAATCCGACCCTGGGTTTAATGTTTCCGAAACCACCGCCGCTCAGCCGCGCCGTGAAAAGCAAAGACAGCACATTTCATTATCTGCCGTACGATTTTCATCAGAGCGGCTTTGAAAAAAGTTTTATCGAAGAATGTCTCAAACTTGAGGCATTTCAAGACCAGCCACTGGAAATTTATTACAACGGCGAACGCGGGCTGACCGAGTTCGAGATTGAATGTTACGCCAAGACGAATGGCTTTTGGTCGCGCGTGGGAAAATACACAACCGATTTTCTGATCCTCCAACGCGACGCCGCGCGCCAAATTCACAAGGTCTTGCTCGTGGAAACCAAAGGCGCGGGCTATGCCAACGATCCGAAATTCATCAAACGTAAAAATTTCGTGGAAACGGAATTTTTGCGGTTGAATCGCGACAAGTTCGGATACGATCGTTTTGAATTTCTCTTTTTGCGCGACGACGAACCGGTTGAAAAAAACCTAACGCGCCTGGCGGAAAAAATCGCGACGTTTTTCACCGCAGACCCTAAAGGTTTTCAAAACCTTTAAGATCTATGGAGTCCTTATGCCCATCAAATATGTTTCCTACTTTCCCGAAACGATTCAAGGTCAAGCCATCCTGAACAATTTCACGCGCACGCAACGCGCGCTCAAGTACCGTGATAACGATAGGGTTGTCACGCGCATTTTGCGCGGGATGCCGCTGTACGAAACGGAAACGATCGAGCAGGTTGGCGCGCATCCGAACGGCAATCTGGTGATGCGCGGCGAATGTATCGCCGCGTGCGCGTACCTGAAAGCCAATGGCATCACGCTTGACCTGTGCTACATTGACCCGCCCTTTGCCTCCGGCGCGGATTATGCTAAAAAGATTTACGTCCGCCGCAATCCCAAAGTTGCCGAAGCGATCGCGCAAGCCGAAGAAGAAATGACCGACGATGAACTGCAAGCATTTGAAGAAAAAATGTACGGCGACATCTGGAACAAGGAAGCGTACTTGAACTGGATGTACGAAAATCTCCTTGCCATCAAAAGCGTGATGAGCGAGACGGGAAGTATTTACGTCCATCTCGATTGGCATATTGGACATTACGTTAAAGTGTTGATGGATGAGGTTTTTGGCGAAGATAGATTTGAAAGAGAAATCATTTGGGATAATGCTGTTTTATCTGGTTTCAAGACACTCGCGGACAATTGGATACGTGCTCATGATACTATTCTGTACTATTCGATGTCAGATGAAAAGGTCTTCAATAAGCAGCGTCAAGCACATCGAAAAGAATATCTGGATCGCTTCGATAAGGTTGATGAACAAGGTCGGAAATACTTCGATGGGCGTGGCGAGAAATTATTGCTTGAGGATGTGATCAAGAAAGGGAAAGCAGTTGGAGACGTGTGGTACGATATCATGTCGTTTCAGCAGATTCCCACGTCTGCCGAAAATGTTGATTACGTCACGCAAAAACCCGAAGACCTTCTAAAACGGATGATTGATGCAAGCAGCAAGAATAACATGCTCGTCGCAGATTTTTTCGGCGGCAGCGGCGTCACCGCCAAAGTCGCGCATGATTTGGGACGCAAGTTCATTCACGTTGACGTTGGTATCAACAGCATTCAAACCACGCGCGACCGATTGGTTGCCGCCGGCGCGTCGTTTGAAATTCTAGAAATCAAAGATGGCGTCGCGCTCTTCCGCAATCCCGCGCAAACGATGGACAAACTGCGCGAGTTGATTCCCGGCTTGGGCGCGGCAGAATCCATCGGCGATTTTTGGGCGGGCGCAATTCACGATAGCAAACTGGGTATGATTCCGGTTTATCTTCCCAATCTGCTCGACCACACGACCAAGTTGCTCGACCAGCCGCTGATGAACCGCATCTTGCAAGAAGCGATGCCGGATTTGCCGGACGGCGTCAAACGCGTTGTCGTTTATTACATTGACGCGGAAGATTTGCCCGCGCTCGAAAATTTCATCGCACAAGTCAATCCAACGGAAATCGTCGTCGAATTGCGAGACTTGAAACAGGTTTTGCACGAGGTCGTCGTCAACGATATTGTGGAATTTACAGCAAGCGAACAATCTGGAAAATACATCGTCGCAATCACCCGCTTCATTTCGGACCGCTTGCGGCAAAAGATTGACGCGTACAATCAACGGCGCGCGCTCAACAACGGCAGACGCAAGCAAAAGACGATCGACGAAGCGAATGGCGAAGAAAACGGAAACGGCAATGGCGATAAAAATGGGAATGGGAATGGGAATGGCAACGGCGAAGCTAAACCCGCGCGTCCATTCAAGCCAATTCAAATCAGCGACGATGGATTGGAATTGATCGAATTCGTGTCGCTCGATTGCGCCAACACAGCCGGCGCGTGGCACAGCGACGCGGAAATAAAAATAGACAAGAATGGATACGTGATTTTGAATGGAACCAAGACAAGAAATTTCTGGGACGCCAAAATCACGTGCGATAAAAAGCCGTTACGCCTTAAGATCAGAAACATTGCGGGCGACGAAACAGTGATTGTAATTCAATGACATTGAAATTGTCACGGCGAATGGATCGTTCAGGACGCTGACGATTGGCGACTGACTATCAACAACTGGAGGTTACAATGGAACGCGTTGCACTTTACTTGCAAGACAAGCACGAAATTCGCGAAGGAATGGAGTACGTCAAATACGCCGAAGCGCGCGGCTTTGAAGCGGTGTGGCAAGCGGAATCGCGCCTCGTGCGCGACGCGATCGTGCCGATGGCGGCGTTCGCGGCGGTCACATCGAAAATCAAAGTCGGTAGCGGCGTCATCAACAACTGGACGCGCAACATCGGCTTGCTCGCCGCGACGTTCTTGACGCTCGACGATCTCGCGCCGAATCGCGTCATCTGCGGCATCGGCGCGTGGTGGGACCCGCTCGCGAAAAACGTCGGCATCGAACGCAAAAAGCCGCTACTCGCGATGCGCGAGACGGTGAACGTGATGCGCGATTTGCTCGCGATGAAACGCGTCACCTTCCACGGCGAATTTCATCACGTTGACGGAATCGAACTCGACGTGGTGCACGGACGTCGCGAGCCGCGCAACGTGCCGATTATGATCGGCGCGACCGGCGATGCGATGATGGAACTCGCGGGCGAAATCGCGGATGGCGTCGTGCTGAATTACTGCGTGCCGCCGGAGTACAACATCAACGCGCTCAAGCGTCTGGAAATCGGCGCGAAAAAAGCCGGGCGCAAATTGGATGACATTGATCGCCCGCAACTCGTCGTCTGTTCCGTCGATCGCGATCACAAAAAAGCGATTGACGCGGCGAAGGAACTGATCACGCAGTACCTCGCGCAACAACCGCACATCGCCAAAGCGAGCGAGACGCCGGAAGAGACGATCAAAAAAATTCAAAGCATCCTGGGATGGCCCGCGACGTTGGAGCAAATTCATCGCGCGATGGAACTCGTGCCGGATGATTTGATCGAGCGCATCACCGCGAGCGGCACGCCGGACGAAGTGCGCGCCAAAGTCGTGCAGTATCGTCGCAACGGCTGCACCTGTCCGATTTTGTATCCGCTGGGCGACGATGTGAAATTGATGATTGACACATTCAGTCAGGTTTGAGGTTCAAAGTTCAAGGTTCAATGTTGCAACTTTGAACCTCGAACCTTGAACTCGCAAAGGCGACAATGCTCAACCTCCACGAAATTCACAAGCCAACCACAATTGCCGACGCGCTAAAATTTTTGCAACAGCCGAACACTGTCGCGTTGGCGGGTGGGACGCAATTGCTCGCGGACAAGCGGCGCGATGTGCGCGCGGTTGTTGACTTGAGCGCGCTCGGGCTCTCGTACATCCGCGAGCGCGATGGCGCGGTGGCGATTGGCGCGACGACGACACTTGCCGCGCTGGACGAATCGCCGATCTTGCGCGCGCTAGCCGATGGCGTGATCGCGCAAGCCGCGCATCGCAGCGCGTCGAGCATCTTGCGGAACCAGGCGACGATTGCCGGGACGCTGATCGCAGAACCTGATGGCGCGCTTGCCGTCGCGTTGCTCGCGCTCGACGCGCGCGTGACCTCGCCCCCATTTCCCCCTCTCCTGTTGGGAGAGGGGGCAGGTCGCACGTCGTCACGCTTCAACAATCTGGGTGATCAAGAACTTACAGGTGCGCGTGACGACGTGCGAGGGGGAGAGGTCGGTTTTCTGGCGCGCCGCGCCGAGTTGCTCAAGCAAGGCGCGCTCGTCACCGAAATCATCGTGCCGATGGCGAATCCGCGCGCGTCATTGCAAACCGTCGCGCGCACGCCAAGTGACAAACCGATTGTCTGCGTCGTCGCGTCGGCGCAGATTCTTCGCTCCGCTCAGAATGACAAGGTCGCGCGCGATGTGCGAATCGCGCTGGGGGGCGTCGGTGAAATCGCGACGCGCGCGAACGCGGTGGAAAACGCGCTGGAGGGGCAAGCGTTGGACGACGCGCTGATCGAACAAGCCGCGCGTGCCGCGTCGCAAGGTTTATCGCCGCACGATGATCCTTCGACGGAGTTTACCCTGAGGAACGAAGGACTCAGGACAAATTTTCGGGGCAGCGCGGAGTATCGCCGCGCGATGGCAATCGTGCTGACGCGGCGCGCGGTGAACGCGTTGCGCGCGTGATTGACGCGTGTGAAACGGTACGGTAAAATGGGCGCGGAAAAGTGAGGTGGCAAATGGCAATTACGACAGTCGATCTCAAACAAATGCAGCGCGATATCGCGCAACTCAAAAAACAAGTGGCGCGACTGGAACGGCGCGGCAACGGAAAACAACGCGCGGCGGCGCGCACGCAGGAAACGACAATGCTACGCGTGCGGCATGGCGAGATGTCCGAGCGCGAACGCGCGCTGGCAATTCTGCGCCGCGCTGGCGTCACTCGCGAGATGACGCCGGAGGAAGAGCGCATCGCGGCGCGCTGGGATGCTTTGCCGGACAAGGAAAAACGCAAAGTAGAAGATGCGTTGCGTCGCGTACGGCTTGATCCACCGCTGTCACAACTGATCCACGAGATGCGACGGTAGCGCCCATGACAATCTACTACCTGGATTCAAGCGCGATTGTCAAGAGGTACGTTGATGAATGGGGCAGCGCGTGGGTACGGCAGATATGCGCCGAGCGTGAAGCGGTTTCGGGTGAGAAACTGAATTCCATTCTGATTGGAGAGATCGCGGTAGCAGAGGTGGCAGCCGCGTTTGCGGTGTTGGTGCGTCGCAACGCGATCGTCCCGCCGGTCGGGGAACATGTTTACGAAAAATTCATCCGCGAATTTCGTGACGAATATACGCTGGTTCATCTTACCGCATCTCTGATCCTCTCAGCTGCCGAACTAACCCAGCGTCATCCGCTCAAAGGATACGACGCAGTGCAACTTGCGCTGGCGTTGCACGCAAGCAAGTCGCTCCAAGCCGATGATCTATCGCTCACATTTGTTACAGGCGATGAAACGCTTCTGCACGCCGCGCGCGCCGAAGGGCTGACAACCGAAAACCCGTTCGAGCATACCGATTAGCGCGACAATCCTGCAAAACAAAAAAAGGCAAAAGTGGATTGGCGTTTCCACTTTTGCCTTTTGCCTTTTTCCTTTTTACTTTTGCCTTTACTCCGCCTCGCTCGCGTAAATCCGCACGCGCCGTTTCGGTTCTTTGCCAAGCGAGCGCGAGAACAAATTCGCCTGGCGCGCCGCTTCGTGCTGTTGCCGCCGAATGTACGCGCCCTGCGGCGCCAACTCCACTGAGTGCGCCCCGTTCCGAATCTGTTCGATCGCGGCTTGCATCTCGTCGAGCGCGACCTGGGTCGGATCGTTCGCGCTCGCGATACCGCACAAATCTTCCAGCGCGCCCTCCATCTGCGCCAGCGTGTTCGAGCGCAAAACGTAGACCGGCACGCCGCGCCGTTCCGCGTCGCTCACGATCGGCGGGCGTTTGTGATAATAATTTTTTAGCGTCAACACCGCGTCCGCGCTATGCACATCGTTGACGATTTGCACCGGCAAATTCAAGCTTTTCGCTGCCTGCTCCAAGCGTTCTTGGCTCAACCCGTACGGAAAAAGTCGCAGCGCGCGCGCGGGTTTTTCTTCGACGCGCGCTTTGTCGGCTTCGCGCCCGCGCGCCGCTTCGCGCAGCGCGCCGACGCGTACCGTGGCGGGCTTTTCGATTTTCACTTGCCCGTCGGCTTCGCGCGTGCGAATCTCCGGATCGAGCGCGCGCCCGCGCAAGAACACATCAACCGCGTGCGCGATCTCGTGATGCACCGCCAGCCGATGGCGCGCCTGAATCTCGATCAACACGTCGAACGTCGGCGGGGCTTTGCGTTCCAGGATTGATTTTTGCGTGCCGCGCCGCCGCGCTTCTTCGTCGGAGAGCGTGACCGATTGAATACCGCCGATCAAATCGGAGAGCGTCGGATTCATCATCAAGTTGTCGAGCGAGTTGCCGTGCGCGGTGCCGATCAACTGCACGCCGCGTTCGGCGATCGTCCGCGCGGCTTCCGCTTCCAACTGCCGCCCGATTTCGTCAATCACGATCACTTCGGGCATATGATTTTCCACCGCTTCGATCATTACTTCGTGCTGCAGTGTCGGCGTCGGGACTTGCATTCGTCGCGCGTTGCCGACGGCAGGGTGCGGCACATCGCCGTCGCCGCCGATTTCGTTCGACGTGTCCACGATCACGACGCGCTTGGTGTCGCTGAGAATGCGCGCCGATTCGCGCAGCAGCGTCGTCTTGCCGACGCCGGGGCGACCCAGGATCAACACGCTCTTGCCCGATTCGATGATGTCGCGAATGATCTCGACCGTGCCGTAGACTGCGCGCCCGACGCGCGCGGTCAACCCGACGATGCGTCCTTGCCGATTGCGGATGCAGGAGATGCGATGCAAGGTGCGCGGAATGCCGGCGCGATTATCGGCGGTGAATTCGCCGATGCGCGAAACGACGTAATCGAGATCGTCGTGATTCACTTCGCGCGAGTTGAGCGCGATCGTCTGGCTGACGAAACGCGCTTCGGGCACGCGCCCCAAGTCCATCACGATTTCCAGCAGTTCCGCGCCGCGATTGATTTCGCGCAGGTGCGTTTGCAGAGCGGGCGGGAGGACGTTCAAAAGTAAATCGAGATCGTCGGTGATTGATTGTTCTGTAGTCAAGTATTCCTCGTTCAAAGTTTCAAGTTTCAGGTTCGATGTGG
The DNA here is from genome assembly GCA_016865935.1 of Chloroflexota bacterium. Lineage (GTDB taxonomy): Bacteria > Chloroflexota > Anaerolineae > UBA4142 > UBA4142 > VGOB01. The sequence continues at coordinate 29,638 of VGOB01000049.1, forward strand.
TTATTCGTTGGCTTGGCGTAAAACCGAATCACTCACGCCTTGGCTGATGCTGAATCCTTTTTGACGCAATTGTTCAATAGAGTTTATGCAGAATTAGCCGCCTGAGTGGTCTGCCAGCGCTGCGTTTGAGCGTTCACCAACCCACAGATGGTTCGCATGATCGACGTGTAGATGGAATGTGCACAGCGAAAGCGGGTCGCCAGGA
>VGOB01000050.1 GCA_016865935.1 Chloroflexota bacterium
CGCCGCGCGAAACGATCGTGCAAGATCTGCTGGACCGCGTGCGCTATTTACTCACCCTCAAAGCGCGCCCCCCGTTTCGGCTGGCGGGGATCGAGATGGTGGAACAATTGCGCCAAGTCGTGCAGTGCCTCAACCAGTTGTTGCGCTATCAGCCCGAGCCGCGCTTGCACCAATTGCGCGCCGGGTTGCGGCAGGCACTCAAAACGGTGCGGGCCGATTATCGAGATGTGCGCCAAGCCGCGGAGTGGTTGCACCAAATCGCGGAGACGCTTGACCCCGCAGGCAAACCTGCTCGCTCGGGTCAGCAAGTGCAAACCGAATGGCAAGCCGTGCTGGAGACGATTCGGACCGAGAGTGAAACCCAACCGCGTCTGCAGTCCTATGCCGAAACGATCCGGACGGTCTCGGCGAGTTACGCCCCAGGTTTGTTTCACACGTATGACCTGGCGGAGTTGCCGCGTACCAACAATGCGCGCGAAAGCGAGTTTCGCGATTTGCAACGGCGACTCTTGGCGACGACGGGGCAACGCGGGGCAACCAAGCGTTGGATTCAGCGGAGTGGTGCCTGGGAATTGATTCCCGGGCCTAGCACGCTGCGCGAGACAGTCCATGCGCTAACCCAGGTCGCGCCGCAAGAATTCGAGCAAGAACAACAACGGGTGCGCACGCATCGGCGTCGGTTTCGGATGCACACGCGCTCAGCCAAACAAGCCGATGCTCAACTCAAAGACTTGGTGCGTCGTTGGAAAATGCTCCCAGCGGACAATGTGCCCAAGTGACTTTTGCGGTATTGCCTTTTTTTCCTGGTGATCGTACACATCTCGCATGCGGAGTCAAGCGCATCCGCCAGCGCGCCGATAATGTGTTGCGCTTCGGCGAGGGGCAGAGAGCGCAGAGTTTTTAGTTTTTCTCTGCGTCTCTGCATTCTCTGCGGTCAAATTGAGTTGCTACGCGGTCGCTGTGCTACACTGTCATTTTTTCCGCTGTGTTCTCTGTGGCGGATTCGAGTTGTGGGTGAGTTTGATTTGCGCGATTCATCGTCTAGTGTTACAATATCGTCGCACGCGACAAGGAGAGTTTTTTATTCGTGTCAGCCCGTTCGATCATTTTCCGCCGCCGCCGTTTGCGCCAATCCTCCCCCCGCGCCACGCCCATCGTCCTGCGACTCACCCTGGGGAGTGTGGCGTTGATCGTGGGACTCGCGCTGACTGCCATCGGCATCAGCGCGGCATCCGCCGTCGGTTTGTATAACTATTACGCCAAAGACCTCCCCGCGCCCGGCGAAATCGCCAAGCAAGCCTCCAGCCAATTCAAGACCACGCGCATTTTCGACCGCACGGGTCAAGTGTTGCTGTACGAAATCATTGACCCGCAAGGCGGCAACCGCACCGTCGTCCCCTTGGATCGCATTCCGAAAAATTGCACGAACGCGACGATCGCGCTGGAAGATCGAAATTTCTGGAACAATCCCGGCTACGACTGGTACGGCATTCTGCGCGCGGCGTACACCACGCTGCGCGGCGAGCAAGTGCAAGGCGCGAGTACGATCACGCAACAACTCGTCAAGAACGTTCTAATCCCCCCGTCCGAACGGTACGTGCGCGATCCGGGCGACATTAGCACGTACAATCGCAAGGCGAAAGAATTGATTCTTTCGACCGAAATCGCGCGGCGGTACGAAAAGAAACAAATCCTCGAATGGTACTTGAACGCGAATAATTACGGCAATCTGGCGTACGGACTGCAAGCCGCCGCCGAAACGTACTTTGGCAAGCAGGTGCAGGATTTGGATTTGACCGAGTGCGCGACGCTTGCCGCCGTGCCGCAGTATCCGTTGCTGAATCCGATTGACAATCCGCAAAAGGCGATCGAACGGCGCAACATCGTGCTCGATCAAATGGTGTTGCAAAATTACATCACCGCCGATGAAGCCGTCGCCGCCAAGGCGCAAAAACTGCGCGTCACGCCCAAACGCTTCGACATTCGCGCGCCGCATTTCGTCTTCTACGTCCGCCGTCAACTGGAAGAAAAGTACGGACCCGACATTGTTTATCGCAGCGGATTGAACGTCTACACCTCGCTCGATTACAACACCCAGCAAGTCGCGGAGAATGCCGCGCGCGAGCAAGTCAAAAAACTGAGCGCCGAAAAGCGGAACGTGACGAACGCGTCCGTCGTCGTGATGCGTCCGAGCACCGGCGAAATCGTCGCAATGGCTGGGTCGGTGGATTATTTCAATCGCGAGATCGACGGGCAAGTGAATGTCGCGCTCGCGGCGCGCCAACCGGGGTCGGCGTTCAAACCGATCACGTATCTCACCGCGTTCGCGCAGGGCTACACCGCCGCTTCGATGTTGATGGACGTGCGAACCGTGTTCGACGATCCGGGCAATCCGCCGTACGTCCCGGAAAATTACGATCGCAAATATCACGGACCGACGCGCCTCCGCACCGCGCTCGGATCGTCCTACAACATTCCCGCCGTCAAATTGATCCAACTCGTCAATCCGAAAAACGTGGTGAACACCGCGCATCGCTTGGGCATCAACACGCTCAATCGCGAAAAGTACGGACTCGCGCTGACGCTGGGCGGCGGCGAAACGACCTTGCTCGATCTGACGTACACGAACAGTGTGCTGGCGAATCAAGGCGTGATGACCGGCGCGCCGGTCGATCCGAAAGAGATCAAGCCCGGCTATCGCACGCTCGATCCGGTTTCGATCCTCAAAGTCGTGGACGCGAACAACAAGATTCTGTACGAATTCAAACAGCCGGACAAGGTTCAAGTCGTCACGCCGCAACTGTCGTACTTGCTCAGCGATATTTTGAACGACAATGTCGCGCGCACACCTGGGTTCGGATCGAACAGCGTGTTGAAATTGTCGCGTCCCGCGGCGGTGAAAACCGGCACGACGTCGGATTGGCGCGACAATTGGACGATTGGCTATACGCCGGATTACGCGGTCGGTGTCTGGGTGGGCAACGCGGACAATGCGGAGATGGAACACATCAGCGGCGTGATGGGCGCGGCGCCGATTTGGCGCGAGGTGATGGAAAAAATTCACCAGACTTTGCCGGTGCGTTGGTACACCGAACCGCCGGGAATGGCGCGCGTGGAAGTGTGCGCGACGAGCGGATTGTTGCCGACGCCGTATTGTCCCGAACGCGTCAAAGAACTTTTTATCGCGGGGACGGAACCGAAATCGTTCGACAATATTTGGCAACCGTTCCGGATTTACAAACCGACCGGCAAATTGGCGACGGTCTACAATCCACCCGACCAAGTGGAAGAAAAAGTTTTTCCGATCTATCCGCCCGAAGCCGCCGATTGGGTGCGCGAAAATAATATTCCACAACCGCCGTCGGAGTACGACGTGTCGAATCGTTCGACCGCGTCCGGCGGCGATGTGGCGATCACGTCACCCGCGTCGTACTCGCCGATTGCCGGCATCGTCACGATCACCGGCAACACGCGGCTGGACAATCTCGCGACGTACCGGCTCGCGTACGGCAAAGGACTCGATCCGACGCAGTGGACGCAAATCGGCAACGATCGTTCGAATCGCGTGGACAATGGATTTTTGGAACAGTGGGATGTCTCCGCGCTCGACGGATTATACACGCTCAAGCTGACCGCCGTCGAACGGAACGGCAATTTGCGCGAAGCGGCGATTCAGGTGATCGCGGACAACAAGCCGCCGACGATCAAGATCATTCATCCGCAAGACGGCGCGATCTACAGCCCGGAAAAAGACGAGTGGGTTTCGATTGGGATCGAAGCGGTGGACAATGCTTCGATGAAGTCGGTGGAATTTTATCTTGACGGCGGTTACATCGGCGCGACGACGGTGGCGCCGTACAACAAAAAGTGGACGATCAAGATGTCGGACCACTTGACGCGCACACTCGCCGCCGCCGTCGCGGTCACGCCGACCAAACCGATCACGATCACGCGCGTCATCACGAATCCGGACAACACCGTTTCAACCGAGCAACTGATCGGCGCGGTGGCGCGTGTCACGGCGACGGTGCCCTCGGTCAGCGCGGTCTTCACGAATGGGATGATTTTGATTTCGAACACGGTCAACGTGCCGGGGACGCCGGGCTTTGTGGAATCGCATCTCATCACGGCGATCGCGATTGACGCGGCGGGCAATCGCACCGAAAGTCAAACGATCACGATCTTCGTGCAGCGCGCGGTGAAAAAGTGAGCAGTGAACGGTGAGCAGTAAACAGAACTGTCCACCGTTCACCGTTGACTGTTGACTGTCCCGCGATACCACTCCAACGTGCGCTTTAATCCCTCGCGCAGATCAATCATCGGCTCATAGCCCAGCAATTTTCCGGCGCGCGCAATATCCGCGTGCGAATGGCGCACATCCCCCGCGCGTTCCGCACCGTACTGCGCCGGAAGATTTTGCCCGGTCAATTCGTTCAACAGCGCGATGATCTGATTGAGCGTCGTCCGTTCGCCGCACGCGACGTTGAGCACTGGCGCGCCTTCGATCGCGCTTTCCGCCGCGCGAATGTTCGCCTCAACGACGTTTTCGACGTACGTAAAATCGCGCGATTGTTCGCCGTCGCCGTGGACGGGGTACGGCTGACCGGTCACCGCGCAGGTGCAGAATTTCGCCAGCACTCCGGCGTACTGCGTCGTCGGATCCTGGCGCGGACCAAAGACGTTAAAGTAACGCAGCGAAACGGTCGACAGTCCGTACAGTTGCGTAAACGCGCGCGCGTACATCTCGCCCGCAAGTTTCGCAATCGCATACGGCGACATTGGATCGGGCGTCATCGTTTCCACCTTCGGCAATGTCGGTTGATCGCCATACGCGGAGGACGATGCCGCGTAGACGACGCGCTTGACTCCGGCATCGCGCGCGGCGACCAAAATGTTCAGCGTGCCGGTGATGTTGATCTCGTTGCTCTCCAACGGATTCTTCACCGAGCGCGGCACCGACGGCAGCGCGGCTTGATGGAACACCACGTCCACGTTTCGCATCGCGCTATGCGCGGTCGTCAAGTTTGCCACGCTCCCTTCGAGCAACTCGATGCGCGTCAAAACGCTTGCCAGGTTTTCGCGCTTGCCCGTCGCAAAATTATCGAGCACGCGCACCTTGTACTCGCGCGCGAGCAATCCTTCGACCAGATGTGATCCGATGAAACCGGCGCCGCCGGTGACCAATGCAAGTTTCATACATCCCCCTTGTTTCAGGTTTCAAGTTTCAGGTTTAAGGTTCAAAGTTCAAGGTTCAAGGTTGAAACTTTGAACCTTCAACTTTGAACTTTTATCTTCCCCAATCCCGATCGTACAAAAAATCCACGCCGACCGTTCGCGCGCTGATCTTGGCGACCGGCGGCGGAACGCGCTTGAAATGATTGCGCCGCATCAACTCGACGATGCGCTGGACGACGCGCGCGTCGAATCCTGCCGCGATCACGTCTTCGACGCGGCGGCGCTCATCCACGAGCCGATACAAAATCGCGTCCGCGTCGTCGTACGAAAAACCCAGTTCGTCTTCGTCCGTTTGTCCCTGCCACAAATCCGCGCTCGGCGCTTTGGCGATGATCCGCTCCGGCACGCCAACTGCGCGCGCGAGTTGCCGCACCTGGCATTTGTACAGATCGGCAAGCGGTTGAACCGCCGCGGCGTTATCGCCGAAGAGCGTCGTGTAGCCGAGCAGCGTTTCGGTTTTGTTCGACGTGCCGAGGACGAGCGCGCGAAACTCTTCCGACTGATCGTACAAGACGATCATCCGCGCGCGCGCCATCACATTGCCGCGTCGCCGCGCGTCGTCGTTGATCTGTTGCGCGAGATACGGCTCGACCAGCGGCGTAATTTCGATCACGCGCGTCGCGATCTGAAGTTGCCGCGCGACCAGTTCCGCATCGGCGCGACTATCTGGATTGCTCGTGCGGTACGGCAGAATCATTCCCAGCACGTTGTCCGCGCCCAACGCTTCCGCCGCCAGAAACGCGACGAGCGACGAGTCAATTCCGCCGGACAAACCCAGGATACCGCGCGTAAAACCCACGCGCGTCAATTCGACGCGAATAAAATCTACGATCATTCGCCGCGCGAGCGCGGGGTTTAGTTCAAGCGGCGCGAGTGCATCCATCGTTTTCATTTGCAAAGAGTGGGAGCGCGGGAGAGTGGGAGATTTTCTCCCCCTCTCCCACTCACCTGGTCTCCTTGTCAGCGTGTCGATCCAACTCAAACTTCGCCACGCGTCCCAACTCGTGGCGTACCAATTCGCGCTGTTCGTCGCGCAACGCCGGAAAACTGATCCGCGCGCGGCGCAACGCGTCCGGGTCAATCTCCGCGCAGACGAGCGCGTCGTCGAATTGCGGCGCGGCGGCAAGCGTCGCGCCATCGGGCGCGAGGACGTGACTGCCGCCCCAGAACGCGATTCCATCTTCCATTCCAACGCGATTGCTGAAAATGACGAACGTCGTCAGCAGAGACGCGTAGGTGCGTAGAAAATCCTTGACCGTCTCCGCGTTCGCCAACTCGGCGCGCGCAGAAATGCCATAGCCGGGGTTCGCGGACACGTCAATCAAAAAATCCGCGCCATCCTGCCACAACACATACGGCGACGAAAGATGCCACGCGTCTTCGCAAATCAAAATGCCCATCCGCCCAAAGCGCGTGTCGAACGCGCGAAACGTATTGCCCGGCGCGAAAAAGCGCGCATCGTCAAACAGCCGATACGTCGGCAAGTACACTTTGCGATGAATATGCACGACGCGTCCGGCGGAGAGGTACGCCGCGGCGATGTAATAGCGATAGCGCGCGTCCGCTTCGACGAAACTGACGATGAGATCGAGATCGCGGCTGGCGGCGATCAACGGCGCGAAACGCGGATCGTCCGGCGATGGACGCGCGGCAACGGTCGGCGCCAAGTCTTTGAGGTAATAGCCGGTCAGCGCGAGTTCGGGAAAGACGATCAGATCGGCGCGTTCGTCTTTGGCGCGCGCGCTGTAATCGAGCATCGTTTGGAGATTCGCGTCTACGTCGCCCAGCCGCGGCGCGAACTGCGCGAGCGCGAGTTTGAACTTCATCGGCGCCATTATACCCGATGCGCGCGGAATGGCAAAATAGTTTCGGCACAAGTAGAGCCCCGCCTCGGGTCACTGCCGCGGGCGCGCCACATTGTTTTCCCGTTCGCCGGGTGATTGGCATCGGCAGCGCGCGCGCCCCATACTTTGCGCGCGCCCATTTGACAAAGCCGGCAAAGCGCGTACAATGACAACCGGTCTAGACAGGTCATAACCAGTCAACCGGAGTCGCGATGACGCGTCTAAAGCGCAACCACCCTCTGCCGCTGTATACCCAACTCAAAGAATCACTCCGTTCCGATCTTGTGACCGGACGTTTGCGCGCGCACGATCAACTTCCCTCCGAGCGCGAACTGTGCGCGCGCTTTCGCGTCAGCCGGATGACGGTGCGCCAGGCATTGCTCGATCTGGCGCGCGAAGGATTGATCTACAGCCGCGCCGGCAAGGGCACGTTTGCCAGTGAACCCAAGATCGATCAGCAACTCAAGACGCTCTCCGGTTTCAGTCAAGATATGCAATCGCGCGGCAGCGCGCCCGCCTCGCGCGTGCTGGAAGCGAAAGCCGAACGCGCCTCCGCGCGACTCGCGCGCGCGCTGAATCTGACGCCCGGCGCCAAAGTGATCGTGTTGGCGCGCGTGCGTCTCGCCGACGGAATGCCGCTCGCGATTGAAACGGTGCATCTACCGCACGCGCTCTGCCCCAACTTGCTTCGTCACGATTTTGCGCGCGAATCGCTCTACGCGGTGTTGGAGCGCGAGCATGGCTATCGCCTCACGCGCGCCGAGCAAACGATCGAAGCCGCGCTCGCGCGTCCGCGCGAAGCCGCGCTTTTGCATCTCACCTTGCCCGCGCCCGTCCTCGTGATGGAGCGATTGACCTACACCGATCAAGGGGTTTTGATCGAGCACGTGCATTCCATTTATCGCGGCGACCGTTACAAATTTCATTCGACGCTTGCGCCGCACCAGGGATGAGAGATGATTGTTGTCGGAATGATTTCAGGTACGTCGGCTGACGGAATCGACGCGGTGATCGCGGAGATTACCGGCGCGCCGCCCGCGCTCAACTGGCGCATCGTCAAACAGCACCACGCGAATTTTGCGCCAGAGTTGCGCGCCGAAATTCTCGCGTGCTTCCGCCCGGAACATGGCACCGTGGATCGCCTGTGCGCGCTCAACTTTCATCTTGGCGAAGTGTTCGCGCGCGCCGCGCTCGACGCGATTGCATCGGCAAACTTGCAGACCGATCAGATCGATCTGATCGGCAGTCACGGACAAACGCTGTGGCACATTCCCTCCGGCGCGGACGCGTCCACGCTTCAACTCGGCGAAGCGGCGGTGATCGCTGAACGCACCGGCATCACGACGATTTCCAATTTTCGCACGCGCGATATGGCGGCGGGCGGACAAGGCGCGCCGCTTGTGCCGTACCTCGATCTGTTGTTGTTCGCGCACCCGACGCTCACGCGCGCCGCGCAAAATATCGGCGGGATCGGGAATGTCACTTATCTGCCTCCGTCGAAGGAGCGGGAGAGTGGGAGAGTGGGAGAGTGGGAACAAGTCTCCCCGTCTCCCCGTCTCCCTGTCTCCCACTCGCCTTTCGCGTTCGACACCGGTCCCGGCAATATGCTGATGGATTACGCGACGCAACGCGCGACGAATAACGTGTTATCCTTTGATCGCGATGGAGTGCTCGCCGCGCAAGGTCGTGTGGACGACACATTGTTGCGCGAGTTGATGCAAGAGCCGTACTTGCGCGAAAAACCGCCCAAGACAACCGGACGCGAATTGTTCGGCGCGCAATTCAGCGCGCCCGTGTGGGATCGCGCCAAGACACGCGGCTTGAGCGACAATGACATCGTCGCGACGTTCACTGCCTTCACCGCGCACTCGATCGCGCAGGCGTACCGCGATTTTTTGCCGACGCGCCCGGACGAAGTGATCGTCAGCGGCGGCGGCGCGCTCAACCCGACGTTGATGCGAATGTTACGCGACTTGCTCGCGCCCGCGCGCGTGATCGCGATTGACGAGACGGGCGTCGCGAGCGAAGCGAAAGAAGCGCTCGCGTTCGCGATCCTCGCGTACGAGACCTGGTTTCAGCGCGCGGGCAATTTACCGGCGGCGACCGGCGCGCGGCATCCGGTTGTGCTGGGTAACATTACCCCCGGCGCGAGTCAGCAGTCAGCGGTCAGCGGTCAGCCGTGGAGCGTTGACCATACCGCGTCATTGACCGAGTCGCACAATCCGCGTTCGGCGGAAATTGACACGCTTGCCACGCTCGACATTGTGCGCTTGATGAATGACGAGGAAGAACGCGTCGCGCACGCGGTTGCCGCCGAAACGAAATTCATCGCGCAAGCGGTTGACGCGATTGCCGAACGAATGAAGCGCGGTGGACGCCTGATCTACATCGGCGCGGGAACGTCGGGACGGCTGGGTGTTCTCGACGCAGCAGAATGTCCACCGACGTTCAGCACTGCGCCTCATCAAGTCATCGGTCTGATCGCGGGCGGCGCGCGCGCGCTCACTCATTCGATTGAAGGCGCGGAGGATGACGCGGATGCCGGCGCGCGCGATCTTGCCGCGCTCGACGTGTCGGAACGTGATAGCGTCGTCGGTCTCGCGGCGAGCGGGCGTACGCCGTACGTCATCGGCGGGATGCGCGAGGCGAAACGACGCGGCGCGTTCGTCGCGAGCGTCGCGTGCAATCGTCCATCGCCGATTGAAGAGATCGCGGACGTGAGCATCGCGCCCTTGGTTGGTCCCGAAGTGATCACCGGCTCGACGCGGCTGAAAGCCGGAACTGCGCAAAAGATGGTGTTGAACATCCTCAGCACCGGCGCGATGATTCGGCTGGGCAAGACGTTTGGCAATTTGATGGTGGACGTGCAGGCGACGAATGCGAAACTGCGCGACCGCGCGCGGCGCATTGTCGCGCGCGCCTGCAAGATTGCCAATGACGAGGCGGACGCGCTCCTCGCGCGCTGCAACGGCGAAGTGAAAACGGCGATTGTCGTCGCGCGCGCGGGCGTATCGCCGGAGGATGCGCGGCGGCGATTACACGCGGCGAAGGGCGTGGTGCGCGCGGCGCTCCACTGATGACGAAAGATGAACGCGTTTGCCTTTCGTCGTTCATATCCCAGGGAGGTGATGGATCGCACAAATCTTCATTATCGGTTCAATCGGATTTTGAAAACATAAGGAGAAGAAAAAATGAAACGTTCAATCATTCTACTCGCAGTGCTTGTCGTCGCGGTCGCGCTGTTGATCGCGTGCGCCGCGCCGACACCCGCGACAGTTGTGCAGACCAAAGTGGTCGAGCAAACCAAAGTGGTCGAGGCAACCCGAATCGTTCAACAAACCCAGGTAGTCGAAAAAGTTGTGACGGCAACCCCGCCGCCCACCGCCGCACCCAAGCGCGGTGGTACCCTCATCGCCGCGCGCGCGGCGGATGCAACCGGGATCGACCCGCACAAGCAAACTGCCTTCGCGTCCTTCCGCATGCTCGAGTTGATCTATGATCCGCTCTTTGCATTCGACAAGGATCTGAAGATCGTGCCCAACCTCGCCGAATCGTGGAAATTCTCAGACGACGCCAAGACATTGACGGTCACGCTGCGCAAGAACGTCAAGTTCCACAGCGGCAATCCGATGACATCAGAAGATGTCAAATTCACCTTCGATCGCATCGCCGACGAAAAAACTGGCGCGGCGGCGCGCTCGACTTTCGCCGGCATTGACAAGATCACCACGCCCGATGCCAACACCGTTGTCTTTGCTTTGAAAGCGCCGAACGCCGCGATTCTCGCCGCGTTGACCAACCCGAACTCGGCAATCATTGACAAGAAAGCCGTGACCGGCGGCGCAGACCCGGCGAAAGTGGATGTTGGCACCGGCGCGTTCATGATTGACAAATGGGATCCGGATCGCACGTTCACGATGAAAGCGAACAAGGATTTCTGGCTGCCCGGACAACCGCGCCTCGACGCGATCGAATGGCGCACAATTCCGGACGAGGCTTCGATTCTCGCTGGTTTGCGCGCCAAGACGCTCGACTGGGCGTACATCAACGATCCGCGCGTCGCAATTCGCGCGGGCGCTGGCGGCAGTACGCTCGCGATTTCGCGCGCGCCTGCGCTGGCGTACCACGTTTTGCAGTTGAACGCCAAGCGTCCCGCGTTCACCGATCTCAAGGTGCGTCAAGCCATCTCCTGCGCGATCGATCGCCAAGAAGTCCTCGATACTGCCTCGCTCGGCGAAGGCGAGGTCGTCAGTCCTGCCACACCGCCGTACTATCGCGCGAATTTCAACGATTTGTTCTGCTACAAAAAAGACGAAGCCAAAGCAAAGCAACTGCTGACCGAAGCCGGCAAAGCGACCGGTTTGAAATTCAAGATCATGGCGGCAACCGGCGAACCGCCGACCGCCGTCGCCGAGGCGCAGAACATCCAGGCACAGTTGAAAAAGATCGGCATCGAGACTGAAATCGAAACGCTCGAACTCGGCGTGTATGTTGATCGCTGGCTCAAAGCCGATTTCGATGCGGTCGTCGCGCTCAACGGCGGCAATCCCGATCCCGATGTGATGTTCTATCGCTATTGGCACAGCACCGGCAACTTGAATCTCGTCGCCGCATACAGCCATCCTGACATTGACAAGTTGCTGGATCAGGGTCGCGCCATAGCCGATCCTGAAAAGCGCAAACCGATCTACAATGACATTCAAAAGAAACTGACCGAAGCCGTGCCCTGGGTCTGGCTGTACGTCGGTTACGAATATCGCGTGGGGCAACCATACGTCAAAGGCTTTACGCCCCTGCCGAACGGTTCGCTGATCTATCTGCGCGAAGCATGGCTCGACAAATAAAACAGTGATGAGCGGGTAGTGGTCAGTGAACAAATTGATCACTACCCACTATCCACCGATAATGCAACGTTATCTCACTCAACGCCTCATCGCGTTCATTCCGACGCTCTTTGGCATCTCGATTGTAATTTTCATCGTGATGCGATTGCTGCCGGGCGACGCGATCGACGCGATGGTTGGAACCTCGTTCAAACTGACCGAGGCGCAAATCGCGGCACTACGCGAGTACTTTGGGTTTGACAAACCGCTTCCCGAACAATATTGGATTTGGCTCACGTCTGCGCTGCGCGGCGATTTCGGTTTTTCGGTGCGGAGCGGCGCGCCGGTGCTGCCGGAGATCCTCGCGCGCTTTCCACTCACACTTGAACTTGCGATCCTTGCCATGTTGATCGCCACCGCCATCGGCATTCCAATTGGCGTGCTCGCGGCGGTCAAACGCGATTCGTATATCGACATCGCCGGACGATTGTTCGCGCTCATCGGCCTTGCGCTGCCGAATTTCTGGATGGGCACGTTGATTATCCTCGTGTTGTCCGTCGCGTTTGGCATTCTTCCTAACTCCGGCGATTACACGGATTTCGTGAAAGACCCGATTGCGAACTTGAAGCAATTGCTTTTCCCTGCGCTCACACTCGGCTTTGCGTTCAGTGCATCCATCATGCGTACCACGCGCTCGTCAATGCTCGAAGAGTTGCGACAGGACTACGCTCGCACCGCGCGTGGCAAAGGTTTGAAAGAGCAAGCCGTCATCGTTGGACATTGTTTGAAAAACGCACTGATTCCAATCATTACGATTATCGGTCTGGAAACCGGCTATCTCTTTGGTGGCGCAATCATCGTCGAAGAGGTGTTTGCGCTTCCTGGCATCGGGCGTTTCCTGTTGAACGGCATCGCGCAACGCGACTATGCCATTGTGCAAGGCACGATTATTTTTATCGCGTTCAATTTTGTGGCGATCAATCTGATCGCCGATTTGGCGTACGCGTTCGCTAACCCACGCATCCGCTATGATTAAGTCGAATCAGTCCAAAACACTTATTCGTTTTCTGCGTTATCGCAGTTCACAAATCGGACTCGCGCTGGTTTTGATTTACATAGTCGTCGCGCTGTTTGCCGGCGTCATCGCACCGTACTCTCCTATCGAGCAGCATCCGAAAGATCGATTACAAGAACCCAACGCAAATTACTGGCTTGGCACTGATGAATTCGGGCGCGACATCCTCAGTCGCTTGATGCACGGCGCGACCAATTCATTACGCATCGCTCTGATTTCGGTGACGCTTGCGTGTCTACTCGGTTCGACGCTGGGGATGACGGCAGGTTACATTGGCGGCGTTTTCGATAACGCGACGATGCGCGTGATGGATTTGTTTTTTGCATTCCCCGCGATTTTGCTCGCGCTCACGATTGTCGCCGCACTCGGTCCCGGCGCAATCAACACGATCCTTGCCATCTCGGTCGTCTACACGCCGATCTTTGCGCGTGTCGCGCGCGGGCCAGTCTTGTCGCTCAAAAATATGGAATTTGTCCAAGCGGCGCAAGCCATCGGTACGGGGCATCCCCGTATTTTGCTGCGCCATATTTTACCCAACACGGTTGCGCCGATCATCGTGCAAATCACGCTTGCGCTTTCTTGGGCAATGCTGACCGAAGCCGGCTTGAGTTTCTTGGGACTGGGCACAATTCCGCCTGCGCCGTCGTGGGGCAGTATGTTGAGCGAGAGCCGCAAGATGATGGAGATTGCGCCGTGGATGGCGGTCTTTCCCGGCCTGGCAATTATGCTTGGCGTGCTTGGCTTTAATATGCTTGGCGATGGTTTGCGCGACGCGCTGGATCCGCGGCTGAAGAATTGACCGATGACCGATGAGCAACTCAATCAACATTCGCCCGCTTGCTCCCGCTGACATTCCCGACCTCGCGCGCTGGGTGGCGGAAACGCCGTTGTGGCAGCGGTACACGGTCACGGAAAAAAGTTTCGCGGAACGCTTGCGCGCTGGACTTGCCAGCGGCGCGACGATTTTCGTCGCGGAACGCGATGGCACTGTGCTTGGTTTCGTCTGGCTGGTCGCGCGCGGCGCGTTCAACCGCAGCGCGTACATCCAACTGATCGGTACGCGTCTGGGGGCGCGGAGCGGCGGTGTCGGTCGCGCGCTGATGGAATTCGCCGAAGCGCGTGCGGAATCGCGCGAGATGTTTTTGCTCGTTTCGGATTTCAACGCCGACGCGCAAAAATTTTACGCGCGCCTGGGTTATCGCCAAGTTGGCAAATTGGACGATTACGTGATCCAAGGTGTGAGCGAGTTGATCTTTTGGAAGAAACTGGAGAGAGAAGTATGACGACGACTGTGGCGCCGCTAGGCGTGGACAGGACGTGGTTGGCGCGGCTCAAACGCATACCGCTGGACGATTTGAGATACCTGGTTCGCAGTGTCCTCAAATCGCTCTTTACGATCTGGCTCGTGACGACCCTGATCTTTTTCGTCATCCGTTTGATGCCCGGCAATCCGGTTGACATTTTCGTTCAGGACTTGCTGCTCAAAGGACTGGCGTATGAGGACGCGCAAACCCAGGCGGCTTCGATGCTGGGCGTACGGCTGGATCGTCCCTTGCACGAACAGTATTTTGAATTCCTGGGAAATTTGGCGCAGGGCGATCTGGGCAAATCGTACATCTCACGCAATGTGCCGGTGTCGCAAATGATCGTCCAGCGTTTGCCCTGGTCCATCTTCAGCATCGGCACCGCGCTCTTGATCAGTTTCGCGCTCGGGATTCTCTTGGGAATGATCGTCGCGTACAAACGCAACTCGTGGATCGATCACCTGCTCACCAATCTCGCCGCGGCAATGGACGCGCTACCGTCGTACCTCATCGCGATTTTGCTGATCTTGTTGTTGTGCACGGTGTTCAAAGTGATCCCGGTGACAATGACGCGCGGCGCCGTATCGCCCGGCATCCCGCCCGGCTTTTCGATTGATTTTTTTGTGGACGTGTTGCAACACTATGCGCTGCTCGCGTTCGTTTACATCCTCTCGCGCACCGGCTCGTGGATGTTGACGATGAAGAGCAGTACGATGAGCACGCTGGGGGAAGATTATGTAACGGCGGCTAGTGCGCGCGGCTTGTCGGAAGGGCGCATCATCACCGCGTACGTCGGGCGCAACGCGAGTTTGCCGCTCGTCACACGCCTTGCGCTCTCGATCGGGTTCGTCGTCGGCGGTTCGGTCATCATCGAATCCATTTTCGTTTATCCCGGGATCGGCTTGTTGCTGTCCCAGGCGCTCTACTCGCGCGATTATCCGGTGATGCAAGGGGTGTTTCTCGTCACGACGATCGCGGTGGTGCTGTCCAACTTCGTCGCCGATTTGCTGTACGGCTGGCTCGATCCGCGCATTCGGATCGCGGGGGAGGCAAAATGACGACTGTGCGCGCGTTCTTGATCGAACTAGGCAAAACGCTCAAACTCTTGGCGCGCAATCGCGTCGCGTTTTTCGGTTTGATCGTTTTGGTGACGCTGATTTTCCTTTCGTACATCGGTCCGCTGATCTGGCCCGCCGAAACGAAATCGAACCTCGCCGCAATCTACCAAGGGCCCTCGTGGCAACATCCACTCGGCACGGATTTTCAAGGGCAAGACAATTTGCGCCAGGTGATTCACGGCGGACGCGTCATTCTGGAAATCGCGTTCATCACCGGCATCCTGACGACGCTGATCGCGGTGACGCTCGGATCGCTCAGCGCGTTTCTGGGCGGCGCGTTCGATAGCGTGATGACCGAACTGATCAACGTGTGGCTGACGATCCCACAATTTCCTTTGCTCGCGATTCTCGCGACGATGCTCAAGGTGTCCGATGTGTGGCTGCTCGCGATCATTCTCGCGCTGCTCGATTGGCCCGGCTTGGCGCGCCAGGTGCGCGCGCAAGTGCTGTCGCTCAAGCAGCGCGATTACGTCGAAGCCGCGATCACGCTCGACCTGGGCACCCCTCACATCATCTTCCGCGAGATTATGCCGAATATGATGTCGTACATCGCGATCTCGCTCATCTTCGCGATGACCGGCGCGATCTATCAGCAAACGGGCTTGGTCTTTCTGGGACTCGTGCCGCTCTCCGGCGCGAACTGGGGCGTGATGCTGAGTCTGGCGTACAATCGCGGCGCGATCTATACGGTGGACGCGCTGGGAAACGTCCTCGCGCCCGTCGGCGCGATCGCGTTGTTGCAGCTTTCGCTCGTGTGGCTCGCGCGCGGCTTGGAAGAAGTGTTCAATCCGCGCCTGCGCACCAGTGTCTAATTCCCATTGCTGATTTCGGATGGCAGGTTACCTGTTTCCAATCTGGAATCTGAAATCGAAAATCTGAAATCGAAAATGACGCCTACTCTCTCTATTCAGAATCTCACCATCGAGTACGCCGTGCGGCGCGGCGCCGTGCAAGCTGTCCGCAACATCTCGTTCGATATTCGGCGCGGCGAAGTATTGTCGCTCATCGGCGAAAGCGGCTCGGGCAAGACGACGTTTGGCTTGGGCGTGATGCGCCTGCTGCCGACGATGGCGCGCGTCCGTCAAGGTTCGCTGCTCTATCGTCGCGACGCGGCAAGCGACGCGCTGGAGGTACTGAAACTGAACGACGCCGCGTTGCGCGCGTTTCGCTGGAAACACGTGGCGATGGTATTTCAGTCCGCGCTCAACTCGTTCAATCCCGTGCTGCGGATTTCCGATCAGTTCGCGGACACAGCGCACGCGCACGGCTATCTGCGCGGCAATCTTCTTGCCGCGCGCGCGGCGCAACTATTCACGCTCGTGCGCCTGGATCCCGAACGCGTGTGGCGCGCGTTTCCGCACGAACTTTCCGGCGGGATGCGTCAACGCGTGATGATCGCGCTCGCGCTCTTGCTCGAACCGCAACTGCTGATTCTCGACGAGCCAACCACCGCGCTCGACGTGTTGACCCAGCGCAACATCATTGACGTGCTGAAAGAACTGCGTCACAAACTCAACTTTGCGTTGTTGTTCATCTCGCACGATTTGTCGCTGGCGGCGGATTTGGCGGATCGCGTCGCGACGATGTACGCCGGCAAACTCGTCGAGATCGGCGATGTGTTTACGATCTTTCAATCGCCGCGCCATCCGTACACCACCGGCTTGATCCGCGCGGTGCCGACCCTCACCAGCGATCGAAAAGACCTGACCTCGATTCCCGGCTCGCCACCGGATTTGATTGATTTGCCCAGCGGTTGCAAATTCCACCCGCGGTGCCCCCTCGCTAGCGCGCGCTGCAAAAGCGAAGAGCCGGAGTTGGAGGACGCGGCGGCAGGACATCAGGTCGCGTGTTGGAATTGGCGCGCCATTTAGGAACACCTATGCCCACTCCAATCATCACCCTGAAGCACGTCTCCCGCACGTTCCGCGTCAAACGCCATCTCATCAAGGCAGTGGACGATGTTTCGCTCTCGATCGGCGAAGGTGAGATCGTCTGTCTCGTCGGCGAATCGGGGTGCGGCAAGACGACCACCGGCAAAATGATTGCGGGTTTGCTTGCGCCGTCGGCGGGAACGATCGAATTTTGCGATCAAGCCATCAACCAGATGGCGCGCGCAGCATTTCGCAAGTACCGGCTGGGCGTGCAAATGGTGCATCAAGACCCGTACGCGTCGCTCAACCCGACGCAGACGATCTACGACATCATCGCCGCGCCGCTGCGTCATCACAAATTCACGCGCGCCGGCGCGGACACGCGCGCCCGCGCGCGCGAGCTCTTGACGCTGGTGGACATGACGCCGCCCGATGATTTTCTGGACAAGTTTCCGCATCAATTGAGCGGCGGGCAACGCCAGCGCGTTTCGATCGCGCGCGCGCTCACCGTCAATCCATCGTTCATCGTCGCCGATGAGGCCGTCTCAATGGTGGACGTTTCGATCCGGATCGGCTTGCTCAATTTGCTCACGCGCTTTCGCGATCAACTCGGAATGTCGTTCTTGTTCATCACGCACGATCTCGCGCTGGCAAAATTCTTCGCGTGGGAAGGACGGATCGGCGTGATGTATCTGGGGCGGCTGGTCGAACTGGCGCCCGCGCGCGACCTGATCGCGCGACCGCAGCATCCGTACACCCAGGTCTTGCTCTCCGCACTCCCCGAAGCCGATCCCCAGGTGACGCGCAACAAGCCGCGCATCGAACTGCGAAGTATGGATGTGCCCAGTCTGATGCGCCTGCCAACCGGCTGCGCGTTTCACCCGCGTTGCTCCAAGTTCATTGGCAATGTGTGCGAGCGTGTGGTGCCCGAGTTGACAGCCGCGCACGGCGCACACGTGGCGTGTCATTTGATCAAACCCGGTCCGTGACGCGTGCGCCATTCTGCCGTTTGCATGAACGGAATACGAAAGCCGCCATACGGAATATCGTGCAATGAATCCCGAACTCACTCGCATCTGGTTTCGCGTCGCAGTTTTTATGACCCTCGGATCGGCTGTGCTGATTCCGTTGCAAAAACCGGACACTGCCGAGTTTGTTATTTCCGTGACTTCGTTTATTATTGGACTGGCGTTTCTCGCGGCGCTGATTGTGCTGGCGCGCCGCGCCAATCACTGAAAGATCGCGACGGTCAGCAGTCGGATCAAAGAAGGAGGTGATGTCCCAGCATCTAATCATCTAATCGCCCAATCACCGGTGTTTCCAATTATCAGGAGGAGAAAAAATGCGTAAACTTATCTTGCTCGGCGTATTGATGGGTCTGCTGGTTTTTGTCGTCGCGTGCGCCGCGCCGACACCCACGCCAGCGCCCAAACCAACCGAGCCCCCCAAACCAACCACGGCGCCCACCAAAGCGCCCGAACCGACCAAGGCGCCTGAACCGACCAAGGCGCCCGTTGCGCTCGACAGCGCGGCGTTAGTTCAGGAACGCTGCTCAACGTGCCACAATCTCGATCGCGTCAAGAATGCCGCCAAGACCAAAGAGCAGTGGGCGGATACCGTCACACGGATGATCACCAAGGGCACCAAGTTGAACGACGCCGAAAAGACGACGGTCATCGAATACTTGGCAAAGACGTATCCTGCCGCTGCCGCGCCAGCCAAACCCACCCTCGCCGTCACCCTCAAGAAAGGGCTCAAATGGAGCGACGGTACGCCGTTCACGGCGAAGGACGTGGTCGGCACGTACAACATCTTTTGGGCGCAGAGCGCGAGCGCGTGGAACTTTCTCGCCGATGTGGTTGCCAAAGACGATTCCACGATTGACTTTGTGATGAGCAATCCCTCGCCGATCATTCTGCGCGCCGTCTTGCGCGACAACTCGATTCGCCCCTATTCGCAGTACGGCAAGCTGATGGACCAAGCCGCCGAAATGCGCAAGGCGAATGTTGACCGCAAAGGCGATCAAGCCAAGAAATTCTTGGACGATCTCGTCGCCTTCAAACCGGACAAGGTTGTCGTGTTCGGTCCGTACGCCGTCGATCCCAAATCAATCACCGAAGCGCAGTTGACGCTCGTCAAGAATCCTACCGGCTATAACGCGGATAAGATTGATTTCGACAAGATCACCGTGTACTACGGCGACACGAAAGAATCAATGCCGCTGTTGCTTTCCCAGCAACTCGACTACAGCACCGCCGCGTATCCGGAAGCGAATCTCAAGACGCTCGAAGGTCTGAAGAACATTCAACTGCAACCTTTCACGACCGGCTTTGGACCCGGCATCTGGTTTAGCAACGACGTGTACCCGTTGAGCAAGAAAGAAGTGCGGCAAGCCATCGCATACGTCCTGGATCGCGATGAAATCACCAAGGTCGCGGTCGGACGCGGCGGCACCGTCGTTAAGACGATGGCGGGCTTTAGCGATGCGCTCGTGGACGCCTGGCTCTCCAAAGACGCGCAAGCCAAACTGAATCCGTACAAAAAGGACACCAAGAAAGCCGAAGAACTGCTGACCAAGATCGGATTCAAGAAAGGCGCAGACGGCGTGTGGGTGGACGACAAGGGTGCCAAGATGGCGTACGAACTTTCCGTCCCCGCCGATTTCACCGATTGGCTGGGCGCAGCGCAAAGCGTCGAGCAACAACTCAAAGCGTTCGGCATTCAGATCACGATCCGCGGTTTCCAATCGTCCGAGCGTTCCAAGTACGTCAGCGGCGAGAACAAGTATCAACTCTTGATTGATGTCGCGTTCCGCTCCAGCCCGCCGCATCCATACGCCGCGTGGCGCTCTTATATGATCCCGCCCGGCAACAATCCCGAAGCCACTTCAGGTCCCAAGGGATTGAACTGGCCCTTCAAACAAATCGGACCGGATGGCAAAGAAGTCAACATCAACGATCTAGTGACCAAATCCGCCGAGGGGCTTGATACCGCGAGGCAGAAACCGTTCAACGAAACGCTCGCGCTGGTCTACAACGATCAACTGCCTGTGCTGGGTTTCTTCGAAAGCACGTTCGTCAACCCGATTGACACGCAGACGCGCGTCAGCGGCTGGGTGCCCTTCACCGACAAGTTGTACCGCAACCCGGTCAGCGCAGACAGCGCGATCGCGATCCAACTGCTGAACGGCACGCTCAAACCCACTACGGCGAACCGCACCAAAGAATTCATCACCATCTGGCCCTACCCGCAACCGCCCAAGGGAACGTTGAATTACTTTGACGCGAACGGAATCCCGATGAACGGTGTTGGCGTCGTTCTTACGCCGCTGCAATTCCCGCCGTTCTTCTGGTACGTGTGGGCAGATGGCAAGTACGAACCCGTCGCCGCAGAAAAGTACGAAATCAAGTAACGCCCAGAACTCCGGATTGCGTATTGCGTATCCAGACGAACGGAATACGCAATACGCAATCCAATCACTCAGCAATGAAACTCCCGATCAGTCTGCTCACGCTCTTTCTGATCAGTTGCTCTGCCACATCTACACCTATGCCAACTCAACTTCCAACCTCCAATCTCCAATCTCCAATCTCCAACCTCACCCTCGAGCAAAAAATCGGACAACTGATGCTCGTCGGATTCGACGGTACGACGCTGACGCCGGAATTTCGCGATGTGCTTCAACAACTCCACCTCGGCGGCGTCATTTTCTACGACCGCAACATCGCGTCGCCGTCCCAGGTCGCGCAACTCAACGCCGATTTGCAAGCCGCCGCGCGTGAACGCGGCGCGCCCGCGCTCCTCATTACGATCGATCAAGAAGGCGGCATCGTCGCGCGTTTGCGCGAGGACAAAGGGTTTGCCGAATTTCCGGGACAAATGGCAGTCGCCGCGACCGGCGATCTGGAAAACGCGCGGCGGATCGCGCGCGCGCTGAGCGACGAACTGCACGCGCTCGGCTTCAATATGGACCTGGCGCCGGACCTCGATGTGAACAACAACGCGAGCAATCCAATCATCGGCACGCGCTCGTTCGGCTCCGCTCCGGCGCGCGTCGCTGAATTTGGCGTCGCGTACATCGAAGCGATGCAAGGCGCCGGAATGATCGCGGTGGGCAAACATTTTCCCGGACACGGCGACACCGCGATTGATTCGCACGTCGCGCTGTCGTCGGTGCCGCACGATCGCGCGCGCCTGGACACCGTCGAGTTCGTTCCATTCCGCGCCGCGATGCGCGCCAAGGTTGCCGGGATTATGTCGGCGCATATTACGTTCCCCGCAATCGATCCGACACCCGGACTCGCCGCCACGCTTTCGCCGCGCGTCCTCACCGGACTCGTGCGCGATGAAATGCAATACGACGGTTTGGTGATGACGGATGAACTGACGATGGGCGCGCTCGCAACGAGCGGCTATCCCGCGCCCAAAGCCGCCGTCGCCGCGCTGCAAGCCGGTGCCGACGTGTTGCTGTTCCAGACCGGCTACGCGATGCATCGCGAGACGCACGCCGCGCTCGTGGACGCCGTGAAACGCGGCGAGATTCCGGAATCGCGCGTAGACGACGCGCTACGGCGCGTCTTGCGCGTCAAAGAACAATTTGGGCTGACGACCGCTGACCGACGACCGCTGACGACTGACCGCGTTGGTGCGCCGGAAACAAAAGCCATTTCGCGTGACGTGGCGCGCCAAGCCGTCACGCTCGTGCGCGATGACGCACACCTCATCCCGCTCACGCCCGACGCGAAATTGCTCGTCGTCGAAACCGGCGCGTACGGAATCGGCAAGCGGCTCGGCGCGACGACGATCCAAGTCAAAGCGCAACCGACTGCTGGCGAGATCGCCTCCGCGCAAAGCGCGGCAGAGGGACGCGCCGTCATCGTCGCCACGAGCGATGTCGCCAAGAATCGCGCGCAAGCCGATTTGGTGAATGCGTTGCTCAAAACGAACGCGCGCGTCATCGTCGTCGCGACGCGCTCGCCGTACGATCTGCTCGCCTTCCCGGGCGCGCCGACGTACCTCGCGATCTACGGCGCGAACCCGCCGATGCTCGACGCGCTTGCCGATGTAATGATCGGCAAAACTCCGGCGCGCGGCAAATTGCCGGTCGAATTAAGCGCGCCGCGATGAATTCCGCTGATCGTCCCTTTTTACCCGCCGAACGGCGCGCGTTCGTCCTCGCGCGTTTTGCGCCCGGCGATGCGCTGGCATACGTCGAGGCGCTCGCGTTTGACGCGGCGCAACGCGGCGGCGTGCCGGTGGACGCGTTGCATTGTTCCCTGCTGTATGCGCGCGGACTTTATGATGCGCGATCTTTTCGCGATGCACTCGCGCGATCCACGGCGACGCTCGGCGCGTTCGATCTTCGCACCGACAAATTGCTGTCGGCTAATGTCGGCAGTCTGTGGCTGACGCTGGAAAAAAGCGATACCCTGCGGGGTATCTGCGCCGAGCTCGCGCGCATCGCGCAACAGTGCGGATTGGAAAAGGACGGCTTTGCGCCCGACGAATGGATTCCGCATATTTTGCTCGCGCGTTTTCCTGATTCGCTCGGTTTGCCGCTGGGCACGTGCGTCAACCTGACCTTGCGCGTGAATCGGCTTGACCTGACACGCCAAGTCGGCGCGGACGAATTTGAAACGCTCGCGCGTTTTTCGCTCGATGGAAAAACAGAAAGCGGCTGACGATGCGTCTTGAGATTGTAACTCCTCATCACCTCCCCGCGCTCGTTTCGATCTGGAACGCCGCGTGCGGCGACGATCTGGCGATCAACGAACGCTTGATGACGTACAACACACGTCCCGCCACCGGCGCGATCCAGTTCGGACGCGTCGCCGTTGAAAACGATCAGCCCGTCGGCTTTGTGATCGCCTGCGCGCTGCCGAACGATCCGCAAACCGCGCCGCGCGATCTCGGTTGGATCGACGCGCTCGCGGTCACGCCGGCGTTTCAGCGCCGCGGTGTTGGCGGCGCGTTGCTCGCGTCTGCCGAAGCATGGTTGCACGAGCAAGGTTGCGCGCGCGTGCGACTGGGTGGCGGACTGCATTATTTTCTGCCCGGCTATCCGGTTGCGCTGAACGGCGTTTCGTTTTTCCAGACGCGCGGTTACGCGCCGCGTCCTGCCGAATCGCAAGTCTGCGATCTGGCGCGCGATCTGCGCGACTGTGCAACGATGCAACGCTCCAACGATGCAACGACGCGTCCTGCGCAACCGACGGATGCGGACGCGATCCTCGATTTTTTGCGGCGCGAATTTCCGGGACGTTGGCGTTTCGAGTTCGAAGAATTTTTGCGCGAGCGCGGACGCTTTGCCGATTACCTCCTCCTGGAAACTGCGCGCGGGCTTCAAGGCGTCGCACGAATGACGCGCGAAGATTCCGAGCGTCCGATTGAACGTTTTTATCCGCATCGCTTGCCGCATCCCTGGGGGCAAATCGGTTCGATTGGAATCAGCCGGGATGCGCGCGGCAAAGGATACGGCGGCGCGCTGCTCGATGCCGGGTTGCGCCATATGCGCGCTCAAGGCGTGCGCGGGTGTATCATTGATTGGACGAGTTTGGTCGAGTTGTATCGTAAATTCGGATTCACGCCGTATCGGTGGTACGCGATGCTGATCAAGAATGAGCAAATGAAGTAACTGCTCAGCCCATTGTCATGCTGAGCGAAGCGAAGCATCTCGCTAATCGCGAATTGCGAGACGCAAAGCGTTCGTCGCAAAAACCGCTCCTCAGAATGACAGCCTGAGCAGTTACCAAATGAACAAATGACAAATGGCAAAATGGGCGTTGAAAGAGTTATGGCAGACCATTTGGGTACAACGTTTCCTGCCGCGCAACTCGTGATTCGTCAACGCGGCGAAATTGTGTACGCCAACGCGTACGGCTCTCTCGATCCCGGATCACCCAATCACCCAATCACCCCACAAACCAAGTTCGACCTGGCTTCTGTCTCCAAACTTTTCACCGTCGCCGCGCTGATGACGTTCGCCGAACAAGGTCGCATCGCGCTCGATCAGCGCGTCTGCGAAATTCTGCCCGAGGTCACCGGCGCGCGCGCGATTACGGCGTACCCCGATCCGCTCACACCCGGCGCGTTCGTCGCGGTTGTCCCGGCGACCACGGCGCGCGCGGACGCGAGCGCGATTACATTTCGGAACTTGCTCGCGCACAATTCCGGCTTGCCCGCGTGGTTGCCGTTGTGGAAATTGGACACACGCGAGGCGCGCCGCGCGACTGCGCTCACGTGCGCGTTCGCGTATCCGCCCGGCGCGCGCGTCGTCTACAGTGACATCGGCTTGATCCTGATCGGATTCGCGCTGGAAGCGCTCGCGGGCAAATCGCTCGACGCGATCGTGCGCGAACGCGTCACCGCGCCGCTTGGCTTGGATTCCATCGGCTACGGCCCGATTCCGCCGGACAATGTCGCGCCGACGGAATTTTACGCGCATCAACATCGCCGGATGTGCGGCGAGGTGCACGACGAAAACGCGTGGTCGTTCGGCGGCGTGGCAGGGCACGCGGGCGTTTTCGGCAACGCGCGCGATCTCGCCGCGTTTGGCGAATCGCTGCGGACGAATCGTTTACTCACGCGCGCAACGCTCGCCGAGATGACGCGCCTGCAGGCGCAAGACGGCGCGGTGCGCCGCGGCATCGGCTTTGCGTTGTGGTCGCCTGATCCCAGCGCGGCGAGCAACCCGTTGAGCGCGCAAGCGTTCGGGCATCTTGGTTTCACCGGCACGTCACTCTGGATCGATCCGACGCGCGATCTGGTGGTTGCGTGTTTGACGAATCGCGTGTACTATGGTAGAGAGAACGCAGACGCGATTGGCGCGTTTCGCGTCGCGTTGCATCGCGCGATTGTCAGTAATCAGTAGCCAGTTTTCAGTATTCAGTATTCAGACGAAATACGCAACACGAAACTATGGATCACTATCTCCAATCGAACCGCGAACTCTGGAACGCGTGGACGCGCGTACACGTCAAATCGAAATTCTACGACGTGGCGGGGTTCAAGCGCGGCGACAATCGCTTGGATTCGGTCGTGCGCGAAGGGCTGGGCGACGTGCGCGGCAAATCGCTGTTGCATTTGCAATGCCACTTTGGACTCGACACGCTGAACTGGGCGCGACTCGGCGCGCGCGTGACCGGCGCGGATTTTTCGGAAGAAGCGATCACCACCGCGCGCGCGTTGGCGCGTGAGATCGGCGTGGACGCGCGTTTTGTCTGCGCGAACCTTTACGATTTGCCGAACGCGCTCGAAGAAAAATTCGACATCGTTTTTACGTCGCACGGCGTTTTGTCGTGGCTGCCGGATTTGAACGCGTGGGCGCGCGTGATCGCGCGCTTTCTCAAACCCGGCGGATTGTTTTTCATCGCGGAAGCGCATCCCACCGCGTACATTTTCGACGACGAACACCCGGACGATTTGCGCGTGCGTTATCCGTACTTTCACGCGGACGCGCCAAGCCAGTCCCAGGTTCAAGGATCGTATGCGGATCGTGACGCGGACATTCGCGGCGTCGAGTACTGGTGGGCGTTCAGCATCGGCGATGTGATCACCGCGCTCGCGCGCGCGGGCTTGCGGATCGAAGAATTGCGCGAGTACCCGTTCAATGCGTGGCAAATGTTTCCGTTTATGGAACAGGACGCGGCAGGATGGTGGCGTCTGCCGGATCGCTTTCCGCCGTTGCCGTTGATGTTTGCGCTCAAGGCGCGCCCAAGGATGAATGACGAATGACAAACGACCAGCGGTCAGCGGTCAGCGGTCAGCGATCGTTCGTCGTGGGGATCGACGCAGGCGGCACGCATACGCGCGCGCGCGTGGCGAACCTGCGCGGCGAAATGCCCGGCGCGGGCGAAGCCGGCGCGGGCAATCCGCACATCGCCGGAACCGATTCGGCGCGGCGCGAGATTCTGATCGCGCTGCAGCGCGCGTGCGACAACGCGCGCGTCGAACGCCGCGCCCTCGTCGCCGCGTGCCTGGGCATCGCCGGAGTCGCGCGGCAAGATGAACGCGCCGAGTGGATCGCGTGGGCGCACGAAAAAATCGCGCCGCGCGTCGCGTTGTGCAATGACGGTGAAATCGTGATCGCCGCCGGTTGTCCGGACGATTGGGGGCTCGCGCTGATCGCCGGAACCGGATCGAGCGCGTGGGGTAAGACGCGCGAAGGACGCAGCGCGCGCGCGGGCGGCTGGGGCTGGCGCTTTGGCGACGAGGGGAGCGGCTACGCTCTGGCGTGCGCGGCATTGCGCGCCGCGTCGCAAGCCGCCGATGGGCGCGCCGAACCGACGCGTCTGCTCGACGCGATTCTCGCGGATTGGAATTTGCGCGAGCCGACGGATTTGATCGCGCGCGTCTATCGTTCCGGTTTGCGGAACGCGGAGATCGCCGCGCTGGCGTCGGTCGTCATTCGCGTCGCGGACGAAGGGGACGCCATTGCACGTCAGTTGATCGTCAAAGCGGGGCAGGAGTTGGCGGCGGCATTAGGCGCGGTCGCGCGCGCGCTCCACATCGCGCCGGAGGCGATTCCGCTTGCGCTTGCCGGAGGATTATTGCTGGACGCGCCCAGTATGCGCGCGAGCGTGTTGAGCGCGGCGCGCGCGGACGGGCTGAGTTTTCAACCGGTCACGCTGGTACGCGAACCGGTGCGCGGCGCGGTGCGGCGCGCGTTGGAGTTGGCAAATCGTAATGGATAGAACGAGAAATCAGGAACGCCGGATTCGAATCACTTTTGTTCGCGTGCTGGTAATCGCGATCGGATTGACTCTCTTGGCGACGTCCCAGGCGCAACCGACTCGCGCGCAAACGGGCAAAGAGATCAAACCCTTGCTCGCCCAAGCGCAGACGCAAGGAGCAGTGCGCGTGATCGTCGGCGTGCGCGCCGCGTTTCAGCCGGAGGGCAGGTTGAACGCACGCGCCGCGCAATCGCAACGCCGCGCGATCGCGCAAGCGCAAGACGCGTTGCTGAATCAGCTGGCGGCGCGGAACGCGCGGGCGTCGCACAAGTTCGCGTCCATTCCTTATCTCGCGATGACGGTGGATGCGAACACGTTGACCGCGCTTGCCGCGTCATCCGATGTCGTGACGATTCAAGCCGACAAACCGCGCGCGCCGTCGCTCGCGACGAGTACCGCGTTGATCGGCGCAACGAGCGCGTGGGCAAGCGGATACGCCGGGGCAAACCAGGTCGTCGCAATTCTCGATACCGGCGTTGACAAGACACATCCGTTTCTCTCCGGCAAGATCGTGTCGGAAGCGTGTTATTCGACAACCGATGCGTACTACGCGTCGTCGTCGGTCTGTCCGGGCGGCGTGTCAGAATCCATTGCCACCGATTCCGGCGTCCATTGCGATCTGACGATTAACGGTTGCGATCACGGGACGCACGTCGCCGGAATCGCGGCGGGCAAGGATCCGGGCGGACTCGGATTTTCCGGCGTCGCGCGCGAGGCGAACATTATCGCGGTTCAGATTTTTTCGCGCTTTGACAACGCGTACTATTGCGGATCGAGTACGCCTTGCGCGCTCAGTTTTGATAGCGATATCATCAAAGGACTCGAGCGCGTGTATGCGTTGAGCGGGACATACAACATCGCGGCGGCGAACCTGAGTTTGGGCGGTGAGATGTACACCACGCAAGCCGCGTGCGACACCGCCTACCCGGCGTACAAAGACGCGATTGATAATCTCCGCTCCGCGCAGGTAGCCACCGTCATCGCCGCCGGGAACGATTATTCCTCCAACTCGATCGAAGCGCCGGGGTGCATCTCCAGCGCGATCAGTGTCGGTTCGACGCTGGATGGCGGCTGGGGCGCGACGCCGGTGGACACGGTTTCGATTTTTTCCAACAGCGCGTCATTCTTGTCTCTGCTTGCGCCGGGGCAGTACATCGTCTCGTCCGTGCCCGGCGGCGGGTACAGCAATTGGGGCGGCACTTCGATGGCGACGCCGCATGTCGCGGGCGCGTGGGCAGTTCTCAAATCATTCAAGCCCGCCGCGACGGTGGATCAGATTCTAGGCGCGCTGACCGGCTCCGGCGTACCGGTGCTGGACACGCGTAACGGGATCACCAAACCACGGATTCAAATTGATGCCGCGCTCACGTCGTTAGGTTTGCGAATTTATTTCTTCCCCCTCATTTTCAAGGACGCGACTTTACCTTGATCGCGCGCGGTCCGATTAGCCGGTCGAACTTGCCCGCGCTGCTGCGCCGTGCTACTTGCGCAAATTGACAATTTTGCCATTTCTTGATATATTCTTTATGCAAACGTGTGCATAATTTTGGGAGGAGCCGATGCGCGTCTCGATCAAAGATGTCGCGCGCGCGGCGGGCGTGTCTCATTCGACCGTGTCGCGCGCGCTGACGCACAGTCCGTTGATTCCGGAAACGACGCGTCGCCGCGTCGAACGCGCCGCCAAAAAACTGGGTTATGCCCCCAACGCCATGGCGCGCGGATTGATCACGCGGCAGAGCCGCGCGATTGGCGTGATCGTCACTTCGATTGCCGATCCGTTCGTCGCGGAGATCGTGCGCGGGATCGAACAACTGGCTGGCGATAACGGCTATCGCGTCGTGCTGGGCACGTCGCACAACGATCCGGAACGCGAGGTCAACGCGGTCAAAGCGCTGCGCGAGTGGCGCGTGGACAGCGTGATCGTCGCGTCGTCGCGCGTCGGCGCGTTGTACCAGCCGCTCCTCAAGGACATCGGCGCGCCGATTGTGCTGATCAATAATCAGAATCAGCAAAAGGGGCGCGTGATCCATTCGGTCGCGGTGGATGACGTGCGCGGCGGCGAAGTCGCCACGCAGTATCTCGTTTCGCTGGGACACCGCGTCATCGGACACATTCGCGGTCCCGTCGGCTACGCCGCCAGCAAAAACCGGATCGCGGGTTATCGCCGCGCGTTGAACGCGGCAGGCATCCCGTACGATCGCACGCTCATTCAGACCGGCGACGGACGCGCAGAGGGCGGCGCGCAAATCCTCAAACTGCTCGATCACGATCCGATTCCGACGGCGATTTTTTGCTACAACGACATCACCGCGATCGGCGCGTTGCGCGAACTCAAACGGCGCGGTATTCGCGTGCCGCGCGATCTTTCGCTTGTCGGCTTTGACAATATCCCGTTCGCGCTATACGTCGATCCCCCCTTGACGACGATCGCGCAACCGATGTTCGAGATGGGCAAGCGCGCGCTGCAAATGGCATTGACTTTGATGCGCGACTCGCGCGCGCAGGTGGCGGATGTGGTGATCCAAGGAGAATTGATCGCGCGCGCATCGACGCGCGTTAGAGGATAGAATTTTTTGGCATCATTTCAATAAGTAGGGGGAGCCGCCTGCGGTTGCCACGATGCACCCAATTGACGCTGCGCAGCTTGCTGGGTAATCAGGTCTGCCAGACTGGGCATTTGCATTTTTCCCGACACGCGATCAT
>VGOB01000051.1 GCA_016865935.1 Chloroflexota bacterium
GGATCACGAATAAATGGCGGACACGTCCCGCTCGCGGGCTCGCGGCGCCTTGCCAGAGCCCGCTTTTTGTCCAATCCTGCCACCATTTATCTCGGACTTGCACCACCAATCAATTCGGCTCGTAACAGCATATTGTACAATGACGCGATCGGCCATCTGTCCAAGCAATGTCTGGAGCGCGCCAGGCACAACAGTTAGATTGTTCCTGCGAATTGTGTTGGCGTATTGCACGACGACTCTCGCAGACATCTGGCTTAGCAGCGTTTGGAGCGCGCTGGGTATCGCAAGCAAACTGCTCCTGCGAATGTCATTGGAATATTGTACCACAACGCGCGGGCTAATGCCGGCAATGGAATTCGTCAAGCCCGGATCAATGCTAACCGAAGTCTCTTTGACCTGCTTGGCGTTGTTGACAATGATCGCATCTTGGGGACTTGCCGCCACCGCGATGGCTAGCGGCAGTGTCATTGTCGCCAAAAGAAAAGCAATCATTCGAGCGTTCATCACGGCACCCTGTAAACTAATGCAAGACCGGCATATCGATAGCCGATGCAAGTCAATTGTAGAGCGATCGTATGAAATTGGTCTGGAGGCAAGTGGGTCACTGTCAATGTTCCTTGGTTTGTCCCCCAGCCATTTGAACAACCATAGGTTGTATATACTGTTGCTCCGTTAAGAACAAAGTCGGCTCCCTCTTGATAGCCAAGAGACCAACTACGTTCGTAATAGGCAAAAGTCCCGGGCAATTTGACTTGAAAAGAATCGATACCGGTATTTGACCACTCGACAATGAGCATCAGGTGGGTGGCATTGGGATACCTAAAATCGTAGCAGGTGGCGTTGGAGGCAGAGAACGGAACGCCTGCTGCTGTCGCGACCACAGCAAGCGTGTTTTCCAACTTGGTGCTGATGCTTATGCGCCCAGTGCTGTCATAAACTCGCCAATCGAAAATCTTTCCCGTTGGGTCTGCCGTCAAGTAATACGCCAGCACCCAGCCGTTCTTATGGACGTAAACGTGAACATCTTCCGTTTCAGGATAGTTCGCTACCGGTACCGAGCCGATGATGTAATCGCTGGTCTCGTTTTCGATAGTTCGGAACACACCCCTGACGCTGTTCAAGTTGATCGTTGTACCTGCTGAGAAGTAAGCCGAGATGCCCGCTTCACTCTCAATTGAGGAACGGGCAAGGGCTAGCTCCGCATTCGCAACGCTTACAAATGGTGGAGGATGAAGAGGCAAAACGGTGTTAGCGTTCGCAGGCGTAAAAAGTCCCTGCAATAAACTGAGGACAACAAGCGATGCGATGGCTATCACGCTGGCGAGGATGAGCTTGCAGACGTTTTTCGTACTCATTTTGATTCCTCCCTCTTATTGCGGCAGGAGCATTGTCCTCGCCGCAAATCCAGAATGTTACGATTCCAAATCTTTCAGAATCGTGAAAACCCTCCGTTTGAGTTTTGGTAATTCTACTTGAGCGCGCGTTACATCAACTCCATAGAATACTCACTTGTTCGCTCAAGATCCGCTCGCGAATAAGCGGATGCAACGCGCGGTACGTCAATACATCAACCTTTTTTCGCGTCTTGGCTTCCAGGGCTTGCTTCAACGCAACCAGATCGAGCAGACTTTTGCTGCCCTTGAACTCGACGAGCAGATCGAGATCGCTGTGACGTGTTCCTTCGCCGCGCGCGAACGATCCGAACAGTGCGGCGCGTTTTACATCGTGCTGTTTGAGAATTGGCAGCACGCTACGACGAAGACTGGCAATTTTCGATTTGTCGCGTGCGAGCGATCTCGATGCGCGTCCAGAATTTTTCATGTCCGTTCAATCCGACCCTTCGACTTTGCTCAGGGTAAGCATTGTCCATTGTTCAACCCTGCGGCAAGAACAACTCCACGCCGCAATACGGACACTTGACCAAGCCCTTGCCCACCGCCTCGCGCTGACCGCCGCAGTTGGGACATTTCGTCGTCTGCATTTGCGACAAGTCTTTCGAGTAAAACATCTGCTCTTGCCAATTGATATAGCCGCTGAACAAACCCTGGTTCACCAAATCGAGAATCGCGGTCTTGACTTGATCGCGCGTCATTTTCAATTCGATGGCTGCGCTTGCCAGCGAAACTTTTCCGGCGGCTTGGATCATTCCCATCAGACGTTCTTTCTTGCGAACGTCCGCCATCTCCGCCGCTTCCTGTCCGCCCTTGATGAACAGAAACACGCCGACGCCGCCCAGGATCAGGAACGGCACGACGCCCAACAACGCGATGCCAAGCACTGCGCCCGCGCGGCTGACGTTGGGACCTTCGCCCGCCATCAACGCGCCGACGCCCATAAACAGCGTGACGACGCCGCAAATCAAAACGCCCGCCACGATCAAAACGATTCCGATTGTACGACCCATATCACCTCCAAGTGCCAATTAACAATTTTCAATTGACAATTGTTAATTGCTTTTCCCATAGCGTTCTTTTGATGTTTTAACTGTTTTGGAGTAACTACTCAGCCTGCCCGTTTTTTTAGTAGCCGTCACGCGCTTGGCTACTAGATGTTGTGGTCGTTGCCATAGTTGCTCAAGAACTTCAGAAGTGGCACCACTGTATATTGTGGTCGAGTCATCTCGACGCCACTAAAAAGTTGCATGGGCTGAGTAGTTACGTTTTGGAAAGGATCATTTTGATTTCTAGTGCTTCTTGAATGAGCGGATTCAGTTGATCGGCTGAAAGTATTCCTGCGTCGCGAATCAGACGAAGCCAGTAGTGCGTTTCGCGCGCTTCTTTTACGGCGATGCTCATCTTTTGGATGAATTCACGCTTACTGATTGCGCCAAGCGCCTCTTCCACATTGGCACCGATGGAAGTGGCAGAGCGCAAGACTTGATGGCCAAGCACATCGCTGGTTTTTGTGTTAGGGAGCGCGTTGACCATCTTGATCACGCGCAGCGCGAACTTGTACGTCCGCTCATCCAATTTCTCCATCGAAACCCCCAAACAATTCACAATTGACAATTGCCAATTGATAATTGTCAATTGCACTATCCGACGCTGGACGAGCCGCCGCCTCCGCCGCCGCCTCCTCCACCGCCACCGCCGCCGCTCCAGCCACCGCCACTGCCGGAACTTGAGGGCGCGCTGGAAAAGACCGATGCGGTCGAATCGA
Source organism: Chloroflexota bacterium (assembly GCA_016865935.1). Lineage (GTDB taxonomy): Bacteria > Chloroflexota > Anaerolineae > UBA4142 > UBA4142 > VGOB01. The sequence goes on from VGOB01000051.1 coordinate 3,160, forward strand.
GCATTGTGAACAAACCCGAACTCATCGAGTCGAGTCCGCGAAACGCGCCGCCCGCCGCGTCATCCAGCGAAGACAAGCCGCCGCGTCCCGATACGCCGCCGCCGCTGCCGCCAATCGCTTCGCCGTCAGGCAAATCGCGGCGATGTGATGGACGCGGCACACCATAGCCAATCGGCGGGTACGGTTCGTACCACCTCGGCGCGGGCGCGCCCGCCGCCGCGAATTTCTGCGTCCACGATTTTTCCAAGCCAAAGCAAATCGCGTACGGCAAATATTTGTCGAACAATTCTTTCGCCTGATCGAGTTGCGTGAACTTTTCGACGCTTTCGAGATAGCGTTTGAACGCCGACCACTTTGCTTTTTCGTTCGCGCCCTTGAGCGAGCGCCGCGGCATAAATGGACTGGCGACGATCAACCCGATGGCGGTGATGACGAGTGAAACCGCCGGACACCACGCGAGATCAGCATAGTCGGAAAGCGCGCCGAAGAAAAGAAAGCCGCAGCAACCGAAGAGGAGCAGCGCGGCGACGCCGAGTCTGGCGTATTTTGCGCGCGTCACGTTCGGATTGCTGGAAAAGAATCCCAGCTTCGTGACTTCTTCGTACATCTGCTTTTGCAGCGTCGGAATCGCGGTGTAGAATTTTTGCTTGAGATCGGAAAGTTCGCGCGTCGCGCCGCCGCCAAACACGCGCTCGATCAAGGTCTTTTCGTACTGGCGTAGATCGTGCCACTCGCCGACAAGTTCGAACACGAAATCGCGCTTGGTGCCGATGCCGAGAAAACCCGGCTCCTCTTTCTCGGTCATCTTGATCACGCCGCGCCGCGCCAGATCGACGATCGTCGCGATAATATCCTTCATCTCCGCCTTCTCGTCAATCAACGTGCCGACGACTCCGGCGGGCAGATCGCTAGGCGGCGCGCTCATTTGCGCGACTTGGGCTACGGGCTTGTCGCGCCCGAGGGTGTACCAGAACAGAAATACGCCGAGCAGACCCAGCAAAAGCAAAACGAGTCCGACGAAAAGGAAGAGGAGATTGAAAATTGGTTTGTATTGATCGCGCTCGGCTTGTGCGGCAACCTCCGCGTCGGCGGCGGCTTGCCACGCGGCGGGCGCGGCAGTCACGACGCCGTGCGGGAATTGCACGCGCACTTCCATTCCAGTCCCGTCGCGCAGATTGTTCGCGGCGAAGAATACCGTTTGCCCGTCGCCGCGAATCGTCGCTTCACCGGGTCCGGTCGTCACGGCGGCTTTGATCTGATCGACCGGGAACGCGGCGGGCAGATGAATCGTGATCGTCGCGGCGTTGATCGTGTACCCGCGACTCGACTCGATCACGTTCCACCAGAATTGATCGCCGCCAGCGTAAATGCGGAGCGCGCCGCGCAAGGTGTACCGAATCGCGAACGTGCGCGATTGATTCGAGACCGGCGTGTAGTACCACTTTATAATTTGCTGACTGCCTTCGCGATACACCTGATACGTGCCGGGTGTTGTGCCGCCGGTGCTGGCTTGATACGCGCGTCCGCCTTCCGAGACGGACATTTCGGTCACGGCTTCCACTTTGTCCAAGCCGACGCCGCGCGTCGCAAAGGTGAACGGTCCGCCGGTGTAGCGAAATTCCCACGTCTCGACGAATTGCACGTCACCATTTTTCAGAATCGTGATGTCAACATCGCGGCGCGTTTGCGTCGCGGTTTTGGTTTGCGCGTCGGCGGGCAGCGCGAACGCGAACAGCGCGACGACGAAAACGAGTGCGAGTAAAATGCGAATGATGCGCGAAGGGTGCATAATTTGTCCTCCAGAGAGGTTTGATCGTTCAGTATTATAAGCCAAATTGCGGGAAAAGAAAAGTGCTTGTCTGACATTTGCCCGACATTTTTGACTATTCTGCGACCCGATGGTAATATACAAATCAAGTCAGAAGGCGGAAGGATGAAATTTATGATCCCCGACCCCTGACCCCTGATTTGGAGGCAATTGATGGATTTCGATTTTCTCAAACCGCTGGTCGTTCCGGCGCAAACCAAGATCGCAATGATCGTGATGGACGGACTCGGCGGGTTGCCGCTGGAGCCGGAGGGCAAAACGGAATTGGAAACCGCGCGCACGCCGAATCTCGACGCGCTGGCGGCGCGTTCCGCGCTGGGACTTGCCGATCCGGTCGCGCCGGGCATCACGCCGGGCAGTGGTCCCGGACATCTTGGCATCTTCGGTTACGATCCGATGCGGTACGAAATCGGGCGCGGCGTGTTGGAAGCGCTCGGCATTGATTTCGATCTCACGGCGAAAGATGTCGCGGCGCGCGGCAATTTCGCATCGGTCGACGCGGCGGGCTTGCTGACCGATCGCCGCGCGGGACGCATCGCGACCGAAGTGAACGCGGAACTCGTCAAACGCTTGCGGACGATCAAAATTCCCGGCATCGAAATTTTCATCGAGCCGGTCAAAGAGCATCGTTTCGTTTTTGTGATGCGCGGCGCGGGCTTGGGCGACGCGCTCACCGAAACCGATCCGCAGCGCACGGGCGTGCCAGCGCTGCCCGTCAAAGCGCGCGACGCCAAATCACGCAAAGCGGCCAAGCTCGTGAATCAGTTCATCGCCAAGGCGCGCAAACTGCTCGCGGACAAACATCCCGCGAATATGATTTTGCTGCGCGGCTTTGCCAAGCATCCCGCGATTCCATCGTACGAAGAGACGTTCGGTTTGCGCGCGGCGGCAATCGCGGTCTATCCGATGTATCGCGGGCTGGCGAAGTTGCTCGGAATGAAAACGCTGAAGGTGAACGGCGAAACAGTTGCGGACGAATTCACGACGCTCGAAAAGCATTGGAACGATTTCGATTTCTTCTATCTGCACGTCAAGAAAACCGATTCGGCGGGTGAGGACGGCGATTTCGCGCGCAAGGTTCACGTCATCGAAGAAGTAGACGCGTTGATTCCGCGCTTGCTCGCGCTCAAGCCCGATGTCGTCATCGTATCGGCGGATCACTCGACGCCCGCGTTGCTCGAGTCACACAGCTGGCATCCGGTGCCGGTGTTGCTGTCCAGCAAGTTCGTCCGCGCGGATGGCATTGCCGAGTTTGGCGAACGCGCGTGCGCGCGCGGCAGTTTGGGGCGGTTGCGCGCGCCAGCGTTGATGCCGCTCGCGCTGGCGAACGCCATGCGACTCGCGAAATTCGGAGCATGAGAATTCAAGGATGAAGTATGAAGTGTCATTGCGAGCGAAGCGAAGCAATCTCCAAATAGCGGCGTGGGGATTGCTTCGTCGCGGAAATCGCTCCTCGCAATGACCTTCCTCTTTTCATCCTTCATCCTTTACCCGGAGTTGTGCCGAATGATCTTCGATTTACCTTTGGTGGTTCTGGTGGTGGTCGCGCTCGCGCTCACGTTCGATTTCCTAAACGGCTTTCACGATAGTTCCAACATCGTCGCGACGATGATTGCGTCACGCGCGATGAATGGGCAAATGGCGCTTGCCATCACCGCCATCGCGCACTTTTTCGGTCCGTTCCTCTTTGGCGTCGCCGTGGCGACGACCGTGGGGCACGAAGTGTTGAACGACATGGAAATCAGACTGTCGGTCATCGCGTCCGCGCTCATCGCCGCGATCATCTGGAATTTGTTGACGTGGTATCTGGGAATTCCGTCGAGTTCATCGCACGCACTCATCGGTGGAATGTTGGGCGCGGCGATCATCGAAAGCGGTTTCGGCGTCGTCAAAATGGCGGGCGTGACCAAAGTGATCGTCGCGCTCACCACGTCGCCGCTCATCGGCTTGACGCTTGGGTTTATCGTGATGAAAGCGTCGCTCTTTTTGGCGCGACCGTTTCCGCCGAGCATCAATGGTTTTTTCAAGCGCAGTCAGTGGTTCACCGCGATCGCGCTCGCGCTCTCGCACGGGACGAACGACGCGCAAAAAACGATGGGCGTGATCACGATGGGCTTGGTCTCGGCGGGCGTGTTGAAGGAGTTTCACGTGCCGTTCTGGGTCATCTTTGTCAGCGCCGCCGCGATTGCATTAGGCACCTGGATCGGCGGCTGGCGGTTGATCAAAACACTCGGCGGCAAGTTCTACAAGATTCGTCCGATTCACGGTTTTACCGCGCAAGTGACGTCGGCGAGCGTGATCTTGACCGCGTCATTCCTGGGCGGTCCCGTCAGCACGACCCAGGTCGTCAGTTCCGCGATTATGGGCGTCGGTTCCGCCGAACGCGTCTCCAAAGTGCGCTGGGGCGTGGCAGGACAAATCGTTATGGCTTGGATCACGACGATCCCCGCGTCCGCCGCGATGGCGGCGTTGGTCGCGCTGGTCTTGAGACAGTGGTTCTAACCGGAATTCGCTTTTCGATTTGTTAAACCTGTCTCAAGCCGGGACAGGTTTTTGATTTTACGCGCCGTGTCATTGCGAGGAACGGTTTTCGTTCCAAAGCAATCCCCAATTCGGATCTTGGAGATTGCTTCGCCGTTGCACGACTCGCAATGACACGCATCCGTTTTGGAGTTGATTTGTATGCCAGAAATTCCTTTATCCGTTTTGCCTTTGCTCGCGCTCGCGCTGATCTTTGATTTCTTGAACGGCTTTCACGACAGTTCGAACATCGTCGCGACGATGATCGCGTCGCGCGCGTTGTCCGGGCAAACCGCGCTTGCGCTCACCGCGCTCGCCGAATTCATCGGGCCGTTTTTGTTCGGCGTCGCCGTGGCGACGACGCTGGGCAACGAAGTGCTGAATCTCAAAATCATCACACTGTCGGTGACGCTTGCCGCGCTCGCGGCGGCTGTGATCTGGAATATCCTCACGTGGTATCTCGGCATCCCGTCGAGTTCGTCGCACGCGCTCGTCGGCGGCTTGATCGGCGCGGCGGTGATCGAAAGCGGATTCGAGGTGGTGAAATTGGCGGGGCTGGGCAAAGTGCTACTCGCGCTCGTGATCTCGCCGCCGCTCGGCTTCTTCGTCGGCTATCGCGTGATGAAACTCGTGCTGTTCCTCGCGCGCGACGCGCAGCCAACCATCAACGAATTTTTCAAGCGCGCTCAAATCGTGACGGCGGTGACGCTCGCGCTCTCGCACGGGACGAACGACGCGCAAAAAACGATGGGCGTGATTACGATGGGCTTGGTCGCCGCCGGAGTTCTGCCGACGTTTCAAGTGCCGCTGTGGGTGATCGCGATCAGCGCGAGCGCGATCGCGCTGGGGACTTGGTTCGGCGGCTGGCGCTTGATCAAAACGCTCGGCGGCAAATTCTACAAGATTCGCCCGATTCACGGCTTTACCGCGCAGAGCGCCTCGGCGGCGGTGATTCTGGGCGCGGCGCTCCTGGGCGGTCCCGTGAGCACGACCCAGGTCGTCAGTTCGGCGATTATGGGCGTCGGCTCGGCGCAGCGCGTTTCGCAAGTGCGCTGGGGTGTCGCGGGGCAAATCGTGATGGCGTGGTTCACGACAATCCCCGCCGCCGCGTTGATGGCGGCGGGAATCGCTATCGCGCTGCGGATGGCGGGGTTTTAGTGTACAGCAAATGCGGCGCGTCCTTCGGCGCGCCGCATTTTTTGATCGCGCGCTTATTGCGCGAGAAATTTGACTTCCACTTTGCCGATCAACAGCGCGTCGCCGTTGTTCAACAGCGTGCGCTGATTGGGCGGCAGGCGTTGTCCGCGCAGATACGTCCCGTTCGTCGAATTCAAATCTTCGATCATCCAGCCGCCTTGCCACACGATCTTGGCGTGCTTGCGCGAGACGCCCGCGTCCGATTTGCCGCCGAAAGGACCCAGGTCTACGTCCGGCTTCCAGGTTCCCGTACTTTCGGCGCGCCCGATCACCGCTTCTTTTTTGAGCGGGACGGTGAGCGTCTTGCCGCCGATTTCCAGGCGGCACGGCGCAAGCGGAATGCCGATGCGTTCGGGCGGCGGCGGGAAGGGCGGCGGCGTCACATCGCCCGCCGGTTTGGCGCTGGCTGGCGGCGGAGTCGGACGCGCGAGCGACGCGCCACATTGATCGCAAAACGCGGCATTCGGATCATTTTCGGTTCCACAAGTTGGGCATTTCATATTTTGCATCTCCTGAAATTGCGACCGCCGACGGCAGACCGCCGACCGTCGCAAGAATTTTCATCTGAGTTTCAGTCCACAATATATATCACAACCGCGCAATAATCAAGCCCGCCGATCTTCCTCTGCTGTGTCATTGCGAGCGGAGCGAAGCAATCTCCTTCTCCCAGTGTGGAGATTGCTTCGTCGCAATTGACAGGGAGGCGATCAAGCCCACCGATCTTCGCGCAACTCAATTTCGATGCCGCCAAACGTCCGCGCGATGAAATTGTAAATCGCTGCGCCCATTCCACCCAACCCAGCCAGAACGATCCCGCCCAGTAGCATCCACGCCAGAATCGTCGCCAGAATGAACAACGGCGCGGCGTTGTCGAGCGTCTGCAACGTTTTCAGCGCGCCTTCCAGCTTTAGAATCGCCAGCATATTCGCGCGAACGGACTGTCCCAAGATGTTGGCAAGTTCCGCATTCTGCCAACTTTCCAACAGCGCGCGCAGGGAAGAAACGACCGCCTTGCCAATCAGCGCGAGGATGAGCCCGGGAATGAAATTAGACAGCGCGCCCAGCCCGCAACCGAATTTCAGCGTGGAGCCCAGTCCGATTTTTTGGACGATGTATTTTCGCATCCTGCACTCATCCGATCACCGGACTCATTACGCGCCTTCCACGCGGACGAGGACACAAGTGATGTTGTCGTCGCCGCCGTTTTCATTCGCGATCTGGATCAACTCGCGGCACGCGTCCTGCGGATTGCTATGCCGGTTGACGATTGCGCGAATCTGCTCGTCGCGAATCATTTCCCACAAACCGTCGCAACACAACAACAAACTTTGCCCCGGCTCGATCTGGACCCGATACATATCCACTGCGATTTGCGGCTTGTCGCCGACGTTCCGCAGAATGTAATTGCGTTGCGGATGCGTGCGCGCGTCCTCCTCGCTGATCGCGCCGCCGTCCGCCAACGCTTGCACCAGCGAATGATCCTTGGTCAGTTTGGTGATCTGATCGCGCGCGATCAAGTACGCGCGGCTGTCGCCCACGTTCGCGAGGTGCGCGACGGTGCCAACCAACAGCGCGGCAACAATCGTCGAACCCATATCGGTTTTCGCGCGCGTCCGCGCGGCAAGCACGTCCGCGTTCGCCTGTTCGACGGCGGCGCGCAACAGATTCGCGTAATCCAACGCGGCGGGGGACGCGGCAAAATGCGGCGCGAGAATCTCGCGCGTCACCGTGCGCGCCATCGCCTCCGTGACCAGTTTGCTCGCCACCTCGCCCGCCGACGCGCCGCCCATTCCATCCGCCACTGCGTACAGCCCGATCGTTTGATAGCCCGCCTGCGTGAACTGGATGATCTCGGCAGTCAACAGCGCGTCTTCGTCCACTTCGCGCCGCATCCCCACGTCTGACAATCGCCCGACGATCGTCGTGATCTTCGACGGATGTCGCAGCGCGTCCAACGCCTGTTGCAGATCGATTTGAAACGCGCGCGCCTCGCGATATTGCTGATCGCGCGCGCGCGCGATCACCTGCGCGACGACGGGCGCGAACTCCGGCGCATCGTGCCCCGGCGAAATCGCGAGTTGTTGCAACGTGTGCGCCAATTGCTGCACGTCGTGCGCGCCGCGTTCCGGCGAATAATCGGCGAGATGCGCAAACCCGCCCAGTTTGATCTGGTGATTCGACAAGTACAACGTGGCGGGCTGAATATCGCCGTGCGCGAATTGCTTGGCGTGCAATTGCGCGAGCGCGTCCGCCAACTGCGCGCCCCATTGCAACACCGTCATCGCGCGCGCGTTCCCAGGCGCGACCGGATCGAGCGGATGTTCGTGCGCGAGGTATGCGCGCGTGTGATCGCCAAACTTGATCTGGCACGCGTCGTAAATCTCGATCAGCGCGGGATGTTGCAAATCGCTTTGGCGCATCCGTTTTTCGGAGCGATAGTTGTGCGGATCGTCCGATTCCAGTAACAGACATTCGCGCGCCGCCGTTTCGTCGAGCGCGAGGTAGGTGTTGAGATGTTCCGTCGTTTCCAAAACCTGGAGCACCTGGAATCGTTTGTTGACGAGGGCGCCGCGCGGCAAGTCAGAGAATCCGGGCGCGGTCAAGCGACGCGTTCTGCCTTTCAGCGGCGCGGCAGTCGGCGCGACGAGTTGGGGCGACTCGGACGATGGCGCGCCGAGCGCGGCGCCGCAGTGCTTGCACACCTTTGCCATCCGCCGATTCGACGCGCCGCAATGCGGGCATTTGACAGTCCAGTTCATCGCGCGCCTCCATTCGGCGGCGGCGAACCGCTGAGGTGAAATCGGAATTTCATTTCGCCAAACGTGATCACATCTCCAGCGTTCAAATAATTTTCGAGCGTGCGTTTGCCGTTGACGGTAATGCCATTGAGCGAGGGCAATTCATCGCGCTCGCCGTCGGCGACGACCCAGCGCGCGCCGCGTTTGTACACGCGCGCGTGCCGCAACGAAAGCGTGTCCGCGCCCGGCAAGTTCTGGGCGATTTTGAGATGACAGTCCGCCGCGCGTCCCAGCATTTGCAGATCGCGCGCGAGATAAAATTTCTTTCCCGTCGCGTCCAGTTCGAGGCAAGGCAACAGTTCTCGGCGCGCGGCTTGACGATTGAACCAGAGCCAGGTGACGGCGACCAACAGCGTCGCAAGCAGAATCGGCGCGCTGATCGCGCCGATCATCACCAGACTCGCGATGGTTTGTTCTTGCGCGTGAGCCGGTTCGGTCGGGCGAATGCTCTGCGGCGGCAAGGTCGGCAAGAGTGGCGGCGTTTCACTCGGCGCGGGCGTGAGCGTCGCTTCAGGTGGCGGCTGGGCTTGGACACCGCTCAAACACAACGCGAGGAAGATTACGCCCGCGCCAACGCCCGCCGCGATTTTCTTTCTGAACATCCAGTTTTTCTCCTGAGAGAGTGTCTTGAAAATCTACACAGGCGACTAAGTCGCGGCAACAAAAGCACGAAGACTGACTTTGCAGTCTGAATCAGCCGACAGAGGTCGGCTCTGTGCCGTCGTTGCTGTGGTTTCTAAACGCCCGTGCAATTTCAAAACACTTTCTGATGGCTGATCGCTGACGGCTGAACACGCGTTTTACTTTTTCGCCTTGCGTCCGTTGCGCGCTGTTTTTTCAACCGGGAGATACTTGTCGAGCAAGAGCGCCAGATCGCGCCGCACTTTGGGGGGAATCCGATCGTGCGCGGTGATGATCGCGGCTTGCAGCGCGGTCGCACACGCGCAGTGTTCGCGCGCGCTCGGAATTTCGGCGGCGGCGTAGCGCACGATCCGTTTGCCCATCTCCGCGTTCTTCAACAAATTCTGCACGATCATTTCGACCGTGACGCTATCGTGGCTCGGATGCCACACGTCATAATCGGTCACCATCGCGACGGTCGCGTAACAGATTTCGGCTTCGCGCGCGAATTTCGCTTCGGGCAGCGCGGTCATTCCGATCAGATCCATTTGCAGCGCGCGGTACGCTTCCGATTCGGCTTTGGTCGAAAAAACGGGACCTTCCATCACGACGAGTTTGCCGCCGCGATGGACGCGCGCGCCGGCTTTGCTGGCGGCGTCGTACAACACGCGACTCAACCCAGGACAGAACGGCTCGGCAAACGAAATGTGGACGACGAGTCCCGGGGGAAACAAGGTTGACGGACGCAGTTTGGTGCGATCGAACAACTGATCGGGGATGACGATATCGAGCGGGGCGTAATCTTCGCGCAAACTCCCGCACGCGCTCAGCGAAATGATTCGCTCGACGCCGAGCGACTTGAACGCGTAGATATTCGCCGCCACCGGCAGTTCGTGCGGCTTGATGCGATGACCGCGCCCGTGGCGGGGCAGAAACGCGACGCGCTGATTTGCCAGCGTCCCCAAAATGAACGCGTCCGACGGATCGCCGAACGGCGTTTTGATCCGGATTTCTTTCACGTCGGTCAGCCCGTCCATTTGATAGACGCCGCTGCCGCCGATCACGCCCAGCGATGCCTGTTCGATCTTTGCCATACAGTCCTCCTTGCGGGGTGGTTTCGCAGATATTATAAAAGCAAAAAGGCGGAAACGCAAAACGGGCGAATGGCGAATTGCGGATTGCAATATGCCATACGCGATATGCCATACGCTATCCACTAAAACCGGATGACGCGAAATCCTTCCGCGTAGAATTCGCCGTCCACGTCCGCGCGGCGCAGACGATCCCGGATGCGCTTTTCCAACGCGGCGAAATCTTTGATCTGGCTCGCGTGCGCGCGTAACGCGGTCAGTTTGATTTCGAGCGTGTCGTTGACGTTGACCCAGGTGCTCGGCTCGTTCGTCACGCTGAGCCAGACTTGTTTCGGCGCGTGCGGCTCCAACCCTTCGGCAAGCAATTCGGGAAAGTACATTCGATTTCCGGCGGCGGGAAAAATCGCGTCGAGCGTCGCCGCGCCTGCCGCGCGATGATCGGGGTGGTTGATCCCGGCGTTGTTCGGGCGGAAGAGCGTCGTCGGATCGCACGCGACGACGATGTGCGGCTTGACGCGGCGGATCGCGCGAACGATGTCGCGCTGAACGTCGCGCGTGTTCGCCAGTTCGCCGTCATAGTAATCAAGGAATACGACCGCGCGCGCGCCGATGATTTCCGCCGCGGCGCGCTGTTCGGCTTGGCGATCCGCGCAGAGCGATTCGGGCGTTACTTCGGGAATGTCGCTGCCTTTATCGCCGCAGGTCAGCAAGAGATAATGAATCTCGTTTCCGGCGCGCGCCCATTTGGCAAGCGTCGCGCCGCAGAAAAATTCGGGGTCGTCGGGATGCGCCAGGACGACGAGGACGCGTTGGGGCTGATCGGACATTGTTGCCTCTATGAAATGATGGCTTGTCATTGCGAGGAGGCGGTTTGTGCCGACGAAGCAATCTCCAATGCCGAGTTGGGGATTGCTTCGGACATAAAACGTCCTCGCAATGACAGAACAAAGTATACCACAAATGAAATTGCCTGCCAAACACTTGGCAGGCAATTTCAACTTGGTGGAGATGGCGGGAATCGACACGCAGCCCTCGGTTTTTCAACCGAGCGTTGACTATCTCTTCAAGTGGTTGTATGATGTTCGTACCACTTGCCCGGCGTTTTGTAAGGAGGAGTGCCTATGAAACTCAGCGACACAGAGGCTGCCTATGCCGCAGGCATCCTTGATGGTGAAGGATCAATCTCGCTAACTCGCATAAGGAAAGATCGTTGGAGTTCACCGGTGGTTTCTATTTCCTCAACCGATCGCGAGTTGCTGGATTGGTTTCGTCTTCGTTTGGGCGGGACGATCATCAACAAGCGAACGTATAACCCGAAACATTCGCCGTCGTTCGATTGGAAACTCACTGATCGTCAAGCACTGGAATTTCTAAAGATCGTTTGCCCCTACTTGGTCATCCGCAGAAAAATTGCCCGGTGCGATCTGTTGCTCAGCGAGTACTTGGCTTGCACACCGCGCAATGGTCGTTACAGCGAAGAAATGGCGACCAAGAAACGAAAACTGATCGAGCGATTTTCCTCCTTACCCTAGTGCTCCGTTCCAGGAGTCTATGAGTCGATGCAGGGCTTTTCTCTTTCGAGTTCACCCCTCAGGATTAACATTGGCGATTCGCCGTAAGTCTCTCCTGATTAAGCCGGGTTTGCATTGAGCGTCGCCGTTCAATGGGGCTCATCTTGCCAGAGAACCCGCGTCCGAAAAGTTCGCCCCAGAGTTACTACAAGCGTAGTCGGTCTTTGATTTCACGCGCCCGGACTCAACCGACAAAGTTGAGCGCGCCAGCCGTGTTGGGTGTTACCCCGCTTGGACGATTGTTACCGGCGTGGCAATCGCCGCACCCCGACTTGGTGTCGCCCGCCGCGCGTCCTTCGGGGGAGAACGCGCGTGGACGTCGCAACGCTAGGTCGCGAACCTGGTCGCTAATTCAGTCAACGCTTACGCGGCGACTGGAAGAGCGGCGAGGTTGGTGCGAGTGTTCGCATCTATCAGTTGCCTGTTTTAACGTGGTCAGACTCCACGGCTTGCAACTCTGAAACAGCCCTCCCCGTCGAAGCCATGCATCCCCAGGGAATTGCAGATTTTCGATCCTTCGCTTTGCTCAGGACAAGTGTTTCAGGTTTCTGATTGTCGAAAATCCGTAGATATTATAGCACGCGCGGGGCGACGTGGCAAATCGCGCAAATCCGATTTCTGATCGCTGATTGCTGACCGCTGACCGCTGACCGCTGATTTTGACAACCGCGTGTGGCTCAACTATACTGCTCACAATCTTTTCATCGCAGGGGAAATATGACAGGCACCATTCTCAACATGATCACCGTCATCATCGGCGGCGCGCTGGGCGCGCGGCTGGGCGCGCGCTTGCCGGAGAAAATGCGCGAGACGGTGATGCACGGACTCGGCTTGATGACGCTGGTGATCGGCGTGCAAATGGCGATTGGCACGCGCAATATTTTGATCGTGCTGGCGAGTATTTTGTTCGGCGGCATCCTCGGCGAAGTGCTGGGAATTCAAGCGCGACTCGACGCGCTGGGCAACGCGCTGGAAACGCGATTCGCGCGCGGCGCGCAAGCCGGAACGTTTACGCGCGGCTTTGTGACCGCGTCGCTCGTCTTTTGCGTCGGACCGATGACGATTCTCGGATCGATCCAGGACGGCTTGCTCGGCGATTACAACTTGCTCGCGATCAAATCCACACTCGACGGATTCGCCGCGCTCGCGTTCGCTTCGACGCTGGGAATCGGCGTCGCGTTTTCCGCGCTGACCGTGTTCGTCGTGCAAGGCGGCATCAGCGTCGCGGCGATGCTCTTCGGCGGCGCGCTCGGCGCGATCACGCGCACGACGCCCTGGGTGATCGAAATGACGGCGACCGGCGGCGTGTTGATTATGGGCATCGGCTTGATCTTGCTCGAGCTGAAACAAGTGCGCGTCGGCAATCTCTTGCCCGCGATTTTTATCGCGCCGTTGATCGTCGTCGGGTTGGCGGCGTTGAACATCAAATTCTAATGTCATTGCGAGAGCGGTGTTTGCTCGAAGCGATCTCCAATCTGCGATGTGGGGATTGCTTCGCACAAACCGCTCGCAATGACACGCGATCGAGTGGTGGAACATTCGTGAAGACAACTCTGTCCTTCTCAAATTGGATTTCTTTTCTGGGACGCCAAGCGCGCGATTGGAAAGTGACGGTGATGCGAACGTCATTCGACCGGCTGGCGTACCAAATGGTTTTTCCGTACCTCTCAATTTACATTCTCGCGCTCGGCGCCAGCGCGACGCAATTGGGTTTTGTGATCAGTTTCGGAATGATGCTGGCTGGTTTGCTCGCGCCATTCACCGGCTGGTACATTGACCGGATCGGTCCGAAAAAAATTTACCTGCTTGGCATCGGAATGCTGGGCGTATCCTACTTGACCTACGGACTCGCGCGCGATTGGACGATCACATTTATCGCGATGATCGCGTACTGGGTGGGCTTTTCGGTGAGCAATCACAGTTGCGCGACCGTGTGCGGCAATTGTCTGGCGAACTCGGATCGCGCGACCGGGATGATGATCTGCGAAACGTTCGGCGCGGGGTTGCTGGGAATGGCGGGACCGATTCTCGGCGCGGCGCTCGTCGCGCTGTTCGGCGGCGTCAACGAAGCAGGGATTCGTCCGCTCTTCTTTCTCGCGTTTCTGTTTTCGCTCGGCACATTCGTTTTCGTTTCCGTGCAGTTATCGAATCAGCATTGGAAACCGGCGAACGCGGCGTCGCCGCATTTGCTCCGCGATCTGCACCAGGTCTTGAAAGACGGTCGGAATCTGAAACGCTGGCTGATCATCGCGTCCATCGGCGGATTGCCCCTAGGAATGGTTTTTCCCTTTTCGCAAGTTTTCGCGCACGAGATCAAAGGCGCGAACGAATTTTTCTTGGCGGCGATGGTTACGTGCGCCGCGCTCTCCTCGATTCTCTTCGCGATTCCGCTCGGACGCTTGGCGGACAAGATCGGGCGGAAGAAAATTCTCTTCGCCACGATTCCGCTCTTTTGGCTTTCGAACTTGATCTTGATCTGGTCGCCACATCCGATCTTTCTACTCGTCGCCGGAGCGTTGCAAGGATTTTTCTACATCGGCGGACCCATTGCCGGAGCGATGGAGCGCGAACTTGTCCCGGCGGAACAGATGGGGCGCTGGCTTGGGATCGCGCGGCTGATCAAAATGTTGACGAATGCGTGCTTCACCGCGCTGGCAGGGATCGTCTGGGACAAGGTTGGACCGCAATTCGTTTTTCTGACTTTTGTCGCGATCGATCTGATCGTGCGCGTGCCGTTGTTGCTCGCAATGCCGGAGACGTTGCGGCTGCGAACAGAGCGCGCGGCGTTGGTCGAATCAGGTGATTGAAAAATGAGACCCGAAGGATTTCCCTTGGGGTCTGTTTCATCAATGATTCGTCACCATATCAATCAAGCCGCGCTCGCGCGCGCGACGATCACACCAGCGAAACGCAAAAAACGACAGCGCGCCAAAGAGCAACGTCAAGCCGATCAGGATCGCGAGCAGTTGCGCGTTGCTGAACGGCGCGAGCGTCGGAAACGCTTGCGCGACGGAACCGACGAGCGAACGCCGCAACAGTTCCAGCCAGTACGTGATCGGCATCAGGTAGCCGATGGGGCGCAGAAATTCCGGCAGCACGTCGAGCGGAAAAATCGCGCCGCTGAACAGGTAGAGCGCGCCCGCCGTCGCATCGCCCAAGTAGCCCGCGTGATGCGCGATCAGCAATATGATGCCCGCCAGCACGAGTCCCATCATCGCCAGCATCACGATTCCGATCGCGAGCGCGGCAAGAAACAACGGCGCGTCGATCGCGCCAAGTTGAACCGGTACCTGGAGAAACAGCACGCCCGCGCTAATCGTGATGAACACCGAGAACGATCCGGTCAGCACGCGCGCGATGCCGCGTCCGATCAGGTACGCCATATAATCCACCGGCGCGGTGTAAATGTACTTGAGCGTCCGATAGTGTTCGCGGTCGTCAATCACCGACCACGAGACGCCGGTCATCACCGCGCCGACATATTGATAGAAAGCGTTGCCGATGAAGATGAAGGAAAACAAGGGCGCATTGAAATCGCCGCTTGTAATGACACCATACATCACGACTAGAATCAGTGCGCTTGCCAACGGCTTGACAATCGAGTAGACCGCAAAGAGAAATGGGTCTGTCCAATTCGATTCGATTTGCCAACCAAGCCAGGTCGCCATCCGAAACGAGCGCAGGGATTTCAGATTTAGGATTTCAGATTTCAGATTCACCATTTTCAATCACCCAATCACCTAATCACCCAATCACCCAATCACCCAATCACCCAATCACCCAATCACCCAATCACCCAATCACCTAATCACCCAATTACCTGCGACTCTCCGTCAATCGTCCTTCGCGAATCGCCAGCCGTTCCATATACGCGAGCAGAACGCGCGCGGCGATCAGAAAGACGACGCACAAAACGATCAGGATCGCGATCTCGATTGGCACACTCAAAAATCCCAGCGTCGCGCCGGACGGAAAAACGAGTTGCCGCATCGCGTCGAGTCCGAGCGTGAGCGGAATGATCGACGCGCCGAGCGCGATCCAAAAGTTGAAACTCTTGATCGGAAAATAAAATCCCGAGAGCAGAAAAATCGGTTCTTGCGCGAGGTTGGACAGATGCCACGCCTCGCGTCCCAGCAACAAGAACAACGACGCGAGCATCATCCCCATTCCGTAGAGCGCGGTCAGCGCCAACACAAAAACCGCCAGCAACTCCAGCCAACCGGCAATCGCGTATTGCACCTGGAACGCGAGACTGCCGACGACGATCACCGCGAACGCGCGCAATGTCGTCGCGAACATTCCGCCGAGCGCCATCCCCAGCAGGATCGCCATCATCGAATTCGGCGCCATAATGTAGAGCGCGAGATTGCCCTGTTCCTTTTCCCAATACAGTTGACTCGACATTGACCACAGCACGTTGAGCCAGAACGCGGTCATCGCGCCGCCGACGACGACAAAGCCGACGTATTCTTCCGGCGCGCGCATCGCGCGATAGACATAGACGTATGCCGCAACCGCGAGCACCGGCAGAAACACGTCGAAGAACAGCCACGACTTTTCGCGCTGCGTGCCGATCACGCGCGGGTACGCGCGTCCGATGATCGTCTGCGCGTACAATCGCCAACCGGTTTGTTTTTTAATCGGCGTCATTCCACTGCCCACTGTCACTTTGCATCTCCCTCGACTTCCGCCATACTGCGCCCCACCAAATCAACAAACACATCTTCCAGCGTCGGCTCGCGCTTGTCGAGATGCAACAAGCGAATTTGCCGCGCCTCCATCGCGTTGATCACCGCGCCCAGCACCTCGTCGCGCGCCAAAACGAATTCGAGCGTATCGCGCGCGTCGCCGGAACGATGCACGACGCTGCGCACGCCGGGCAACGCGCGCAGAGTTTCGATCCCCGCGCCGTTCAAGCGATCCGTTTCGATCCGAAAGATCGCGTCGCGTTGCAACCGCCGCTTCAGATTCGCCGGCGTATCGCACGCGAGCACGCGTCCCTGGTTGATGATCGCGACGCGATCGCACAACTCATCCGCTTCGACCATATAGTGCGTCGTCAACAACACCGTGCGCGCGCGATCTTCCGTGACCCAGCGGCGAATGAACGCGCGCACATCGCGCGACGCGCCCACATCCAGTCCGAGCGTTGGCTCGTCGAGAAAGACGACGTGCGGATCGGTCATAAAGCCGCGCACGATATTCATTTTTTGGCGCAAGCCCGTCGAGAGATCGGACGACTTTGTGTTGAGCCGATCACTCATCTTGACGATCTCCAGCAATTCCTTGATGCGCTGATTCGCTTGCGCGCTCGGAATGCCGTAGAACTGCGCGAACATCCAGAGATTTTCGCGCACGGTGAGCAAGCCATAGCCGGACGATTCGCCGCCGGAGACCATATTGATCAGCGGGCGCACGCGCGCTTGCTCGCGCATCACGTCGAACCCGGCGACGCGCGCCCAACCGGCCGTCGGCGCGAGAAGCGTCGTCAGAATCTTGATCAGCGTCGTTTTGCCCGCGCCGTTCGGTCCCAGCAAGCCGAACAGTTCGCCGCGTTCGACGCGCAAATTCGCCTCGCGCAGCGCGACGAGTTCTTGGCGCTCTTTCTTTTTGGCGTCGCGAATTTTGTAGACGCGACCCAGGTCTTGCGTTTCGATGGCGGATGCCAAAGTCAATGTGTCCTCCGATGATTTTGTCAGCGCGGAACATTGTAACACAACAAGAGGATGACTCCAAATATGCGCGCGCGTTTTGGCAAAGTGCGCGATCCGACAAAGTGAAATCCCGGTCTCCATTGGAAACCGGGATTCGATTTACTTGAGCGCAAAACCTTGTTCGCGCAACACCTCGCGCATAAACGCGCGCGTCACTTGCGAGACGCGCCGCGCGCAATGTTCCAGCCAACCGTACTCTTCCATTTCGCCGGGTCTGCCGGGCACCGGCACTTGGCGATGTTCGTAAATGCCGGTCGCCGCCATCGTGCGATCGTACTCGCGCAACGCGCGATCTTGATCGGCGTTGTAGCGTTCGCGATGCAAAATCGCGTTCAGCGGCAGGCGCGGGCGAATCGTCGGCGCGCGTTCCGGATAACCAATCGTCATTCCGACGACCGGAAAAACGAGACGCGGCAAGCCCAGCAGTTCGATCACCTCGCGCGGGCTGTTGCGGATCGAGCCGACGTAACAAATGCCGAGTCCGAGCGATTCTGCCGCGAGCGCGGCGTTTTGCGCGGTGATGCCCACGTCAAGCGCGCCGATCAAAAAATTTTCCAGATACTCGGTGACCTGAGTAAAGCCGCGCAGCGCGCAGACGCGATCCAGGCGCGCGAGATCGGCGCACCACGCCAGAAAGAGCGGCGCTTGCGCGATGAATATTTGCTTGCCGCACAATTCGGCAAGGCGCGCCCGCTTTGCCGCGTCGGTGATCGCGAGCACAGAGTACGCCTGCAAATTGGACGACGATGACGCGCGCTGCGCCGCCGCGACAATCGTTTCGATCAGCGCGTCGGGCAGCGGATCGGTTTTGTACGCGCGGACGGAACCGTGCGCGTGAATCAGATCGAGGGTTGGGTTGGACATTGGGGTTCCTTTCTGTGATTACGCAAAATAACTCGCCGCGAGCGCGATCAACAATTGCCCGCCGTAGTAAAACGCTAGACTGGCGCGATGATAACGAAAGGGTTTCCAAAAACGCGCCGCCGCGAGAATGATGTCGGAAACGTAGAACAGGATCGCGCCGGTGGCGATCATCCCCGCTTGCGCGTTCGTGAAAACCGGGCTGGCAAAAGTCGAAAGCGCGCGGCTGACCATCACCGAGATCACGACGATGTAGACGATCACCGGGACGCGCAGCGATCCCAGGTTCGCTTTGATCAGCGCGTAAAAACCGACGCCGCTGACAAGCAAGGTGATTGTCGAAAAAATATCGCGCGCGGAAAATCTGCCGAGCCAGCCGAAAGCAATCGCGTAGACGATATGCCCGAGCAGAAACAAAACCAGTCCAAGCATAAACGCCTTGCGATTGTCCTGAAACATCAACGCAATGTCGCCGCCGAAGCAAAACAGCAAACCGATGATTACGCCGACCGCGTACGTGAGATTCTGCGCCGGTTCGAGAAACGATAGCAAAGCCACCGCGATCACCGTCAGCGTGGAGAGCGGTTTAAGGAAATAGATCGCGCGCTTGTCTTTGCGAAATTCGGCGCGCAACAAGAAGAGAACCAACGCCGCGAGAACGGGAATCAAGTAGAGCGCGGTTTTCATTCGCTACACCTCCTCGAACCGCGCGGTGAAATGCCGCAAGCGCGGTTGCTCGTACACGATTTTCACGCCGCGAATCTGATCGCGCGCGCGATAGATGTTCGCGATCACTTGCGCGACGTAATCGAAATGCGATTGCGTGTAGACGCGGCGCGGAATCGCCAGCCGCACCAAGTCGAGCGCGGGGTACTTTACTTCGCCGGTCGCCGCGTCTTTGTGCGCGAACATCACGCTGCCGATCTCGCACGCGCGGATGCCGCCTTCCAGGTACAGCGCAATCGTCAGCGCCTGACCAGGGAATTCCGACTGCGGAACGTGCGGCAAGAATCTTTTCGCGTCGAGAAAGACCGCGTGACCGCCCGGCGGCTCGACAATCGGCACGCCGTTTTCCAGCAAGCGTTCCGCGAGATACGCGATTTGTCCGGTGCGGTACGCGAGATATTTCTCGCCGAGCGCTTCCTCCAGCCCGCGCGCGAGCGCTTCCAGATCGCGCCGCGCGAGTCCGCCGTACGAAACGAATCCTTCGGTGAGAATCAAACGATTTTGCAGTTGCTCGAAGAGCCCAGGATCGCGCGTCGCGAGCAAGCCGCCGATGTTGACCAAGCCGTCTTTCTTCGCGCTCATCGTAAAGCCATCGGCATACGAAAATAATTCGCGCGCGATTTCTTTGATGGATTTAGCGCGATAGCCCGCTTCGCGTTGCTGGATGAAATAACAATTCTCGGCGTAGCGACACGCGTCAATGTAAAACGGAATGTGGTAGCGCGCGAGCAATTCTTTCGTCGCGCGAATGTTCGCCATTGAAACCGGCTGCCCGCCGACCGCGTTGTTCGTGATCGTCATCATCGCGAGCGGAATATTTTCGACGCCGACGCGCCGAATCAATTCTTCCAGCGCGGCGACGTTCATATTCCCCTTGAACGGATGCCGATTCGTCGGATCGAGTCCTTCGGAAATGATCAGATCGAGCGCGGTACTGCCGCGCGCTTCGATGTTCGCGCGCGTCGTGTCAAAGTGCGTGTTGTTCGGAATCGTTTTGCCGGGACCGGCGACGACGCCGAACAGCACTTGCTCCGCGCCGCGTCCCTGGTGTGTCGGCACGAACATTTCAAAGCCGAAAATATCTTGGACGACCTCGCGCAAATGATAATAGTTGCGCGATCCGGCATACGACTCGTCCCCTTCCATCATTCCCGCCCATTGGCGATCGCTCATCGCGCTGGTGCCGGAATCGGTGAGAAAATCGAACGTGATCGCGCGGCTGGGGAGATGAAAAACGTTGTAACCCGCGCCGCGAATGAATTGCGCGCGTTCTGCGCGCGTCGTCAGCGGAATCGCTTCCACGGTTTTGATTTTGAACGGTTCGAAAGTGTACTGCGCCACGTTGCGCCTCCTGGAGAAAAGTATACGCGGAAACAGGTAAACATATAGACGCGTAAATCTGTATACTTGTTTACCCCTCTCCTAGTTTACCACGTTCCCCGCGCAAAATCAATATTTTTGTCTAGCGCGATGTTGTGGTATAATGGAAAAGCAGAAGGATGAAAGATGAAGGATGAGGCGTGAGTGTCATTGCGAGCGTTTTTCGCGAAGCAATCTCCACATCGCGAATTGGGGATTGCTTCGGGCAAAACCGCCCTCGCAATGACAATGCGGTCTTCATCCTTCATCCTTCCGCCTTCATCCTTTCCTACGGAGGCACAGACGCCTATGAATGAGTACAAAGCGGAGAAACTCCGCAACATCGTTTTGGTCGGTCACTCCAGTTCCGGCAAGACCTCGCTGGCTGAAGCGTTGCTGTTCAATACCGGCGCGGTCAACCGCCTCGGCAAAGTGGACGACACCACGAGCGTTTCCGATTACGACCCCGAAGAACAACGCCGCAAAATTTCGATCAACACCGCGCTGCTTCCCTGCGAATTCAACGGTCACAAAATCAACGTGCTCGACACGCCCGGCTATATTGATTTTGCCGGCGAAGTCAAGAGCGCGTTGCGCGTCGCCGAATTGGCGGTTGTCGTCGTGGACGCGGTCAGCGGGATCGAAGTCGGCACCGAGTTGGTGTGGCAGTACGCCGACGAATTGAAAATCCCGCGCCTCCTCTTCGTCAACAAACTGGACCGCGAGAACGCCGATTTCGATCGCGTGTTGGCGCAACTGCGCGAGCGTTTTGGCAAAGGCGTCGCCGCGCTGCAAATTCCGATTGGCAAGGAAGCGAACTTTAACGGACAGGTCAACGTCGTCACGCGCAAGGCATTCCTGGGTCACGATTCCAAGGAAGCGCCGGTGCCCGGCGATTTGACCGCGCGCTTGGAAGAGGAACGCGCCAAGTTGATCGAAGCCGCCGCCGAAGGCGACGACAAGTTGATCGAAAAATATTTGGGCGGCGAAGAATTGAGCGACGACGAAATTCGCGCCGGACTGCAAGCCGGACTGCGCGCCGGCGCGGTCGTGCCGGTGTTGTGCGGCGCGGCAACGCCCAATCTGGGCGTGCGCTACTTGATGCGATTCCTGCTCGAGTACGCGCCGTCGCCCCTGGAAGCCGCGCCCGCCGTCGCCAAAAATCTCGCGACGAATCAAGACGAAAAATTGACGGTGAGCGATACGGGCGCGCTCGCCACATTCGTTTTCAAGACGATGGCGGATCCGTTCGTCGGCAAGTTGACGCTCTTCCGCGTCTACTCTGGCGCGATGGAATCCAACTCGACCGCGCACAACGCGCGCACCGGCGTCGAAGAACGCATCGGTCAGTTGTACGCCTTGCGCGGCAAGGAGCAAATTCCGATCAAAAAAGTGAGCGCGGGTGACATCGGCGCGGTGGCTAAACTCGCGGACGTACAGACGAACGATACGTTCTGCGACAAGGGGCATCCGCTCGCGCTGCCCAAGATCGTCTATCCGAATCCGGTCTACTCGGTCGCGCTGACGCCCAAGACCAAAACCGATCTCGACAAGATGGGCACCGCGTTGCAGCGCATCGTCGAAGAAGACCCGACCTTGCGCGTGTACCGCGAGCACGACACGAACGAAACGGTGATGTCGGGAATGGGCGATTCGCACGTGGATATCGCGGTGCGCCGCTTGAAACAAAAATTCGGCGTCGAGTTGTTGACGAGCCAGCCCAAGATTCCGTACAAAGAAACGATCACCAAAACGACCAAGGTGCAAGGTCGCCACAAGAAACAGACCGGCGGACGCGGTCAGTTCGGCGATACCTGGATTCGCTTCGAGCCGCTGCCGCGCGGCACGGGGTTTGAGTTCGACGAAGAAATCTTCGGCGGCTCGGTGCCGCATTCATTCATCCCTGCGGTCGAAAAAGGAATGCGCGAGATCATTTTGAAAGGCGTGCTCGCCGGTTTCATCACGACCGATTTTCGCGCGGTGTTGTACGACGGATCGTACCACGCGGTTGACTCGTCCGAAATCGCGTTCAAACTGGCGGCGCACAAGGCGTTCAAAGCCGGGATTCCGCTTGCGGGTCCGGTGTTGATCGAGCCGATTATGAACGTGTCGATCACGGTGCCGGAGCAATTTATGGGCGACGTGATGGGCGATATGAACACCAAGCGCGGGCGCGTGCTGGGGATGGATCAAAAAGGAACGTGGAGCGTCGTCAACGCGCAAGCGCCGCTCGCGGAAATTCAGCGCTACGCGACGGACTTGCGTTCGATGACGCAAGGGCGCGGCTACTTTACGATGGAGTTCAGTCACTACGATACGGTGCCGTCGCACATCGCCGCGCAGATCATCGAGAAAGCCAAGAAGGAACGCGCGGGCGAAGAAGCCGAAGAGGAAGAAGAATAACGATTGAAAAACTGGCGCAGCATCGCACAACGATTCTGCGCCAGTTTCATTTCTAATGCCGCACGCGCGGCTGGTGCAAAGTCTATTGACTTGCCAACCGACCTAACCCCCAGCCCCTTCCCTGCGAGGGAAGGGGAGCAACTTTTCCCCTTTCCTCGTAGGAAAGGGGGAAGGGGGATAGGTCGGACGCGACTTTGCACCAGCCGTAATGCCGCACGCGCCGCTGGTGCAAAGTCTATTGACTTGCCAACCGACCCAACCCCCAGCCCCTTCCCTGCAAGGGAAGGGGAGCAACTTTTCCCCTTTCCTCGTAGGAAAGGGGGAAGGGGGATAGGTCGGACGCGACTTTGCACCAGCCGTAATGCCGCACGCGCCGCTGGTGCAAAGTCTATTGACTTGCCAACCGACCCAACCCCCAGCCCCTTCCCTGCAAGGGAAGGGGAGCAGCTTTTCCCCTTCCCTGCGAGGCAAGGGGAGCAACTTTTCCCCTTCCCTGCAAGGGAAGGGGAGCAACTTTTCCCCTTTCCTCGTAGGAAAGGGGGAAGGGGGATAGGTCGGACGCGACTTTGCACCAGCCCTAATGCCGCACGCGCGGCTATTGACGATTTCCGTTCGACGCGCTACAATGCGCGCACACAATCGCGCGCGCGTTGGACGCGCCAGCGATGAAATGGGAGACGAATGTTCAACGAGATAACCCAAGTCCAAGCCGCGCTCGCCGCGCAACAATACATCGCAACGGACGAAATCGCGACCGTGATTTTTCTCGCGCACAAGTTGGGCAAGCCGGTGCTCGTCGAAGGCCCGGCGGGCGTCGGCAAAACGGAACTCGCCAAGGCGTGGTCTGCCGCGCTGGGACGCGAACTCATTCGGATGCAGTGCTATGAAGGGCTGGACGAAACCAAAGCGCTGTACGAGTGGGAGTACGCCAAGCAGATACTCTACACGCAACTCTTGCGCGATAAACTGCAAGACGTTTTGCGCGATACGCAAACGCTCGCGCAAGCCGCCGATCGCTTGGCGGCGGAGGAAGACGTTTTCTTTTCGACGCGCTTTTTGCTGCCGCGCCCACTCTTGCGCGCGCTGCTCGCGGACGCGCCCGCGCTGTTGCTGATTGACGAGATCGATCGCGCCGACGCGGAATTCGAAGCGTTTCTCCTGGAAGTGCTGAGCGATTTTCAAGTGAGCGTCCCCGAACTCGGCACGCTTCAAGCCAAGCATCTGCCCTTCGTGATCCTGACGAGCAACAACACGCGCGAACTCTCGGAAGCGTTGAAGCGGCGCTGTCTCTACCTCTTCATTGACTATCCGACCATCGCCGCGGAGCTGCGGATCGTCAAGATCAAAGTGCCCGATCTCGCGCCGCAACTCGCGCGCCAAGCCGTCGAACTCGTGCATCGGCTCCGCAAACTCGATCTGAAGAAACAACCGAGCATCAGCGAGACACTCGACTGGGCGCGCGCGCTCGTGATGTTGAACGCGCAGCACATTGACGAAAAGACGCTGGCAAACACGCTGACCGTCTTGCTCAAACACGAGCACGATGTTGCGCGCGCAGAGCGCTATTTGGACGAGTTTAGCGCGAGCGCGGACAAGTGAATTTCCGATTGGCGATTTTCGATTGTGATCACGCGGCAATCGGCAATCGAAAATCAGAAAATGACGTTTTTTGACAATCTGTCGTACTCGTGATACAGTCGAGATGGAAAGTGACTAGTGATTGGTGATTGGTGACTAGTCACTAGTTGACCAATCACCAATCACTTTTTTTGGGGGTGGGTGATCTCCGGTGAGGTCCACGGTCTTCAAAACCGCTGAGAGGCGTTGAATCGGCTCTGGTGGGTTCGACTCCCATCCACTCCCGCAAAAAAATTGTCAATTGACAATTGTCAATTGACAATTTTTGTAAATGTGCAGGTGTCATTGCGAGGAGCGTTTTTTTGCGACGAAGCAATCTCCAAATTGCTGATTGGGGATTGCTTCGCTTCGCTCGCAATGACAAAAGGGCTGAACGGTTACAATTTTTCTAGCCGCGCTCCAACATCTCCCAAAACACATCCACCACGCGCGGATCGAAATGCGCGCCGCTTTGCGCGCGAATGTGCTCGCGCGCGCGTTCCTCCGTCCACGCCGGACAATACGGGCGATTCGACAAGAGCGCGTCCCACACATCCGCCACCGCAAAGATTCGCGCCGCCAGCGGAATTCGTTCGCCCCGCAGTCCATCGGGATAGCCGGTGCCGTCCCATTTTTCGTGATGCGAGTACGGAATCTCCAGCGCCGGACGCAAGTACGCAATCGGCGAAAGCAAATCGCGCGCCCAGACCGGGTGCTGGCGCATCACGCGCCATTCCTCTTCCGTCAGAGGACCCGGCTTGAGCAGAATGCTGTCCGGGACGCCCATTTTCCCAATGTCGTGCAACAGCGCGCCGCGCTGAATGTTCGTCCACTCCGATTCCGGAACGCCCATCGCGCCAGCCAGCCGCAGCGTGAGTTCGGTGACGCGTTGCGTGTGCCCTTCGGTTTCCTTGTCGCGCAGATCGAGCGCGCGCGACCAGCCCTCGATCGTCGCGTCGTATGCCATTGCCAATTCGCCGTGCGCGCGTTGCTGCGTCACGAACATTTCCGCATTGTCCATTGCGATCGCGATCTGACCCGCCAGCAGCTCCAAGAATTCGATCCATTCGGCGGAGGGCGTGAGCGCGGCGCGATGAAAAACCTCCAGCACGCCTCTGACTTTGCCTTTGACGATCAACGGCGTGCCGCAGTACGTAATGAATTTATCCGCCGACAACGCTTGGGCGCGCGCCAGCGCCACGCGCTCCTCCGGCAAATGTGACGTGAGCCAGGTGCGGCGTTCGACGATTGCCTTGCCTTCCAATCCTTCCCCCGCGTGAAACGTCATTTTGTCAACGTGCGGACTGCGAAAACCGCGACTCGCCAGATGCTCCAACGTTTGCGAATGCGGACTGAGCGACATTACCGCCGCGGCATCAACGCCTAATTGCGTCACGAGTTGACTCAGGACGACGTCCAGCGTCACGCCCAGATCGAAACTGACGTTGATCGTTTGATCGATCGTGCGGAGCGCGATGAGACGTTGTACTTGCTGTTCGGTTTGATCGTGCAGCTGGAGGATTTCTTGTTCCGCGCGCGTGCGTTCGGTAATATCACGCGCCGATGAGATCGCGCCGATCACGTTGCCCTGTCCGTCCTTCATTACGCGGCACCACCACGCGAGCAATCGTTTTTCACCATCCTGGCGGCGCTGCCAACTCTCGACATAGATCGTGTTTTCGTCGCCGTTGAAAAGGGAGTGCACCACGTCAAAAGTATTTTGCTCCCCCTCGAAATAAAGATCGGCTCCCTTACCCAGCACGTCCGCGCCAAAGAAATGATAGCCCGCCGGATTCGCCCAGGTATACACTTTGTTGACATCC
Organism: Chloroflexota bacterium; assembly: GCA_016865935.1. Lineage (GTDB taxonomy): Bacteria > Chloroflexota > Anaerolineae > UBA4142 > UBA4142 > VGOB01. The sequence continues at coordinate 29,289 of VGOB01000051.1, forward strand.
ACTTCCATTTTCGAGTTTAGACTAACGCCGAACGACTCGGGTTTTCCGAGTTGAGAAATTCGCACCTTAAAATTGAAATCAGTTCATCAAACGGGCTATTTCTTGCTCTTCTTGATGATCGGATGCCGTTCGGCCCGTCGCCGCACCTTGCCTTTGGGCCATCCTTTGGACTTTCCTCTGGGTTTCGGCGCGCGGG
>VGOB01000052.1 GCA_016865935.1 Chloroflexota bacterium
GACACCTTCATGACCTTGGTCGCCACGGCCAAGAAACTGGAGGTAAGTTTTTACGCGTACATCCAAGACCGTATTTCTGGCGCGTACCGATTGCCCAAGCTCGCTGATTTGATCACGGAGCGCGCCCAGCGAGATCCACTCGATGCGTCTTGGAGTTCGCCGTAGAATTACCCCAAGTTATTGAGAAGATACTCGAAAATCGAATGTTGTGCTATTAGATGGCACAACGATAACGTCGTCCGCTATTATCGGACTCTGTTCACGATTATAGCACAAAAAGCGGGGTTTGTCAAAATTAGCGTGGTTTTCGGACTCGCAAGCGCGCGCTATTCGTACACTTTTCCCGGCGCGCTCACGCGTCGGACGAGCAACCATCCCGCCAAAATCAAAAACGCGGAGAATAGAAAGACGCCGCGCAAGCCGATCCACGGAATTGTCATCAGCGCGGTTCCGGCGAAGGGCGCGATGACGCCGCGGATGCCGACCAGAAACGCGTGGAGCGCGGTGTAGTGGCTCACGTCCTCTTTGCGCGCGAATTGCATAATCGCGTTCATCCAACCCAGATCGGTGCCCGCCACGGTGATGCCGATAAAAATTTGCGCGACCGCCAAGAGCCACATATCTTGCGCCAGAAAAAAGGCAAACGGGACAGCCAGCGTCAGAACGAAATTGATCTGCACCGTCCACAAGCCGCCGCGGCGATCAATGCTCCGTCCCCACACGATATAAAACAGCATCCAAAAGATCGAATTGATCATTCCCAGCCAGCCGACTTGCGCGTTGCTCAAATTCAACTCGTCCACCAGTAACAACGGAATGAGCGGCGCGATGATCAACATTCCCGCGCCGTACAACGAAAACGCGATGCTGTACGCGCGATAGCGCGCGTCGCGCGCGAAAATGCGTAACGGCGTCAACCAATCCTGCCGCGTTGGCGCGAGTATTTCTTCGTACTTGACCTGACCGAATGAAAGACCGGACAAGATGCCAAAGACGGCGGCGATCGGAAACAAGATTTGGTAACTCGCGATATCGAGCCATTGCCCAAAGAGCGGCGTCATAATCGTCGCGCACGCGGTAAAGCCGACGCGCACGTACGCCATCGCGCGCCCGCGCAGCGCGGCGGGATAAATCGCGCGCATCACTTCCACATAGCCGGTGACGGAGAGCGAAACGATCAACCAATGCGCGACGACGATCAGCACGAACACTTCGGGCGTTGTGACGAATAGCATCAACAAAAACAATCCGCGCCCGATGCTCCACGCGGCGACCATAAACGGCATCTTGCGGCGTTGTTGCAAGTAATGCGACGCCAGCACCGCGATCAGATTGCCCACCGCCGGCGCGGCGACGATGAGCGAAAGCAGAAATGGATCCGCGCCCAGTCGCCGCGCGATCACCGGCACGAACGTACTGACCCCAGCCAGAAAGATGCCGTAAAAGATCGCCGAAAAGAAATCGAGGATCAGATTGCGCCGCACAACGGCGGAGACGCCCAGCCAATTGCGACGCACTAGATTGATCAGGGGAAGTGTCATTTTGTTTGCGAGTTTGGCAAAAAGATGAAATCGTAGTATGCTACGTCACGGTTGATTATCGCCTAATCGAAAAATCTGGCAAACTTGCGCCACACAGAAATTCGCGGCGGTCGGCGGTCAATCGTCGGCGGTCGCATTTTAGGAGCAATCGAATGAAAGCAGGTATTCTCTACAACGACAAAGATATTCGCGTCGGCGACGCGCCGGATCCGCAAATCAAACCGGACGAGGTGCTCGTCAAGAACGGCTTTGCCGGAATCTGCGGGACCGATCTGCACATCTATCGCGGCGAGTTTCACGCGCGCGTCAAATTCCCGGCGATCCAGGGTCACGAGTTCGGCGGCACGATCGAACAGGTAGGCAAGGACGTGAAGAATTTCCGAATCGGCGAGCGCGTCGTCGTCGATCCGATTATCTCGTGTCACAGTTGTCCCGCGTGCCTCACCGGGCACATCAACGCATGCCGCACGCTCAAACTGCTCGGCGTTGATCTCGATGGCGGATTCGGGCAGTACGTCGCCGCGCCGGCGAGTCACGTTTTTCATTTGCCAGCCAACATCCCGATGAAATTCGCGCCGATGGTCGAGATGTACGGACTCGGCTGTCATATCTTGATGCGCGGACGCGTGCAGCCCGGCGAAACGGTTGCGATTCTGGGCGCGGGCAAACTGGGTTTGTCTGTCCTTGATGTGTTGTGCCACAGCGCAAACGCGGCAACGACGATCGTCACCGACGTTCAGCCATTTCGCTTGGAGACCGCGCGCAAACTCGGCGCGGATTTTGCGATCAACGTCGAGCAGGAAGACCCGGTCGCGCGCGTGATGGAACTGACGCGCGGCGAAGGCGTGGACTGCGTGATCGAGTGCGTGGGACATTTTCACGATGTCGCCGGACGCGTGTCGCCGATGCAGCAAGCCGTGCAAATGATTCGCACCGCCGGGCGCATCGTCACGTGCGGCTTGGGCGAGCAGTTGTCGCCGGTGCATTTCAAGACGCTCGTGATCAAAGAAGCCGAGATCATCGCGTCGCGCGTCACGCTGGGAGAATTTCCGCGCGCGCTTCGCCTGATGGAAAAAGGTCTGCTCCATCCCGAATTGCAAGTGACGCACGAACTTCCGTTGCGCGATATCGGCGCGGCGTTCGCGCAAGTCGATCGCGAAGACGCGCACACGATCAAAGTGGTGTTGGATGTTCAGCAAGTCTGACCGACGACCGACGACGGTCGTCCGTCTTCGGTCGTCGGTCTTTTTTCGAGGAGAATCTATGCCTGATCAAATTCGCTGGGGCGTCATCGGCGCGGGAAATGTGTTTGAGTACAAAAGTGGTCCCGCGCTGTACCAAACGCCAAACTCTGAGCTCGTCGCGGTGATGCGGACGAACGCGGCAAAGGCAGAGGAAACCGCGCGGCGGCACAACGCGAAACGTTGGTACACGGATGCCCAATTCCTCGTCACTGATCCTGAAATCAACGCGGTGTACATCGCGTCGCCGCACTATTTGCATCCGGAACATATCGCGCTCGCGGCGCGCGTAAAAAAGATCGTCTTGTGCGAAAAGCCGATCGGCGTCAGCGCGGCGCACGCGCAACAAGCGGTGGATGTTTGTCGCGCGAATAACGTGCCGCTCGTCGTCGCGTACTATCGCCGGTTCTGGGGCATCGTCCAAGCGATGCAAAAATTTTTGCGCGCTGGCGCGATTGGCGAAATCGTCACCGCGCGCGCGCAACTCTCCGATCTTTTCACCGGCGACGGCGAACGCGCGTGGCTCACCTCGCGCGCCAAATCGGGCGGCGACGCGCTTGCCAATTCCGGCGCGCACTGGGTCGATCTGTTGCGCGTGTTGTTGGGCGAGGTATCGGACGTGATGGCATACACCTCGTCCAAGTTTAGCGGCTGGGAAACCGACGACACCGCGCTCGTGCAAATGCGAATGGCAAGCGGCGCGCTCGCATCGTTGACTTCGACGCGGCGCGCGCCAATCGTCACGAATGAGTTGGACATTTTGGGAACCGAAGGCAGATTGTTCGCGAGTCCGCTATCGGAGGGGCGATTGCTTTTGCATCGGCGCGGACGCGAGCCGGAGTTGCTGACTTATCCGCGTGTGGGCGTGATGCACACGGAAATGATCGCGGCGTTGATCCCAGTTCTGTTGCGCGGCGAGTTGTCGCCATTGCCGGGCGAAGAAGCGGTCGCGGTGTGGAAAATTATGGAGGCGGCGTATCGTTCGGCGGAGGAAGGCGCGCGCGTGGCGGTCAAATAGCCAAACGTGCCAAACAAGCCAAAGATGCCAAAAGTGAAATCGCGCGTCCTGATCAAATTTCAGGACGCGCGATTTTGTTTTTCGGCGCGGAGCGCTTGCAGGAATTCCCGATCCTCATCCGATAACGCCGCGCGCTCAAGCAAATCGGGACGGTGCTCGAACGTGCGGCGCAACGCTTCGCGCCGCCGCCATTTTTCGATTTGCGCGTGATGCCCGGAGAGCAAAATTTCCGGCACGCGCCAGCCGCGAAAATCGGCGGGACGCGTGTAGTGCGGACCTTCCAGCAAGCCGGACGCGTGCGAATCGTTTGCCGCCGCGGTCGGATGCCCCAGCACGCCGGGGATCAAACGCGCGACCGCGTCTACGATGATCATCGCCGGAATTTCGCCGCCGGTCAGCACGTAATCGCCAATCGAAATTTCGTCGGTGGCGAGATGCGCGCGCACGCGCTCGTCCACGCCTTCGTAATGTCCGCAGATCAGCGCGAGGCGCGGATGTTGCGCCAACTCGCGCGCGACATTCTGATCGAAGACGCGACCTTGCGGCGTGAGAAGGATGATTGGAAGTTGGAAGTTGGAAGTTGGAAATTGGAGATTAGAGATTGGAGATTGGATCGTATTTCCAATTGCTGATGGCTGATGGCTGATGGCTGTTCCCTGTCCCCTGTCCCCCGACCCCAGTACCCTTTCCACCGCCGCGAAAATCGGCTCCGGCTTCATCACCATTCCGCCGCCTCCGGCGTACGTGTAATCGTCGGTGACGTGGTGCTTGTCGGTGGTGAACGCGCGAATATCGTGCAGGAAAATTTCGACGAGCCGCGCGTCGCGCGCGCGTTTCAAAATGCTTTCGTCGAACACTCCGGCAAACATTTCGGGAAAGAGCGTAAAGATGTCGAATCGCATAGCGGTATTTTAACACAGAAAAACAAAACGGCAACTTGCGTTGCCGTCGGTTCACAGGTGAGGAGGGACTTGAACCCCCAACCCCCGCTTTTGGAGAGCGGTGCTCTGCCAAATTGAGCTACTCACCTATCTGCGCGTCATTCTAGCACAAAACCGCCGAACGCGCAAATTGGAGTTCAAGGTTCGAGGTTCAAAGTTCAACGCTGAACTTTGAACCGTACACCACAACGCTCCATCTCCGCGCCGATCACTTGCCGGATTCGCGCGCGCGCAGAAAATTCAGCACGACGCGGTCAATGAACGCGCCATCCAGCAAACGCTCTTCCACGTTTTCCACCCCGGCGAATTCGCGAAACGCTTTTTGGGTTGCCGCGTCCCACACGCCGGCGCGCGCGCCGGCGTAGTAACCGCGCGCGTGCATTAGCGTTTGCAGTTCGCGCGCAAGCGCTGCGTCAATCGGCAGGATATCGCTGGGGTGTGTTTTGCCCAGATACAAGTGGTGTAGTTCGAGCAGGCGTTTCAATTCGTCAATCGGCTGAGGATGATCGTCCACGCGCAGATCGATGTATCGGTCGTTGAATCCGCCGTACCCGCCCTTCTTTCGCACGACGAGCAACGCCGCGCTTTCTTGTCCGCGCTTGTCGCCGCCTGCCGCTTGCCCGGCGGCGAGCGCGGCGACGAGGCGTTCCGCGAGTTCACCGCGCGCCGCGTCAAACGTCGCGACCAGCGCGTCCACGACCGCCGCGCCCGCGAGAATATTCCCTTGCGCCGCGAAATTTTTGCCGGTGCGTCCACCCGCCCAATCGTAACATTCTGCGCCGGTGTACGAAAACGCGCGTCCGCGCGCGTCCACGATCCCGAATTGGCGTTGCGCCGCGCGATCGTCCGACGCGATCAATTGTGCCCCGGCTTGCTTCGGCGTCCGTCCGCGCTTTAACATTCGCAGCGCGCGCGGACCGTACGCGGTGTTCGCCCACGCTTGCGTCGCGACCGCGCCGACTCCGGCTTGCGCGAACGGGACTGCCGCGCCGACCGCGAGAAATTTCGATTCGACCGCGACGCCGAGATCGCCGGTGGCTGGATCGTATGCGACGATCGAAAAAGTGGAAGGAGGCAGTGTGACCTCGCAGAACATCAGTGCGCGACGCGCACGGTGATGACGCACGGCGCCAACGTCGTGCCATCGTTCAAAACGACGGTGAGCGCGATAGGATACACGCCGTTTGCGACGGTATACGTGTTCCACACGAAAATGACTCCGCGTGTCACCGGCGTCGTCGCGCGATGCAAGACATTGCCGGGGCGAATCCATTCGACTACATAGCCCGCAAAGTTCTCGTGCGTCGCCGTGCCGATGAACGCTTGGTACGGATCGATCGTTTGTCCATCTGTGACATTTTCCCAACGCGCGTTCGGATCGGCGCAATTGCCCTGCGGGCGCGCAAGCGTTGGTGTGAGGGTGGCTGTCGGCGTAAGCGTCGGCGTCGCGGTGGGCGTCGGCGTGAGAGTGGCGGTGGGCGCAAGGGTTGTGGTGGAGGGCGCGACGGGAAGAGGCGAAATGATCGGTGCGGGTGGATAGGTGGGAAGCGGGGCGATGTAAGGTGTGGGATAAATAAACGGCGTTGGAATGATGAACAAGGTCGGCGGTCGTTGTGGCCCAATCTTGATCAGACCTTGGGTCGCGGCAAAGAAAATTCCAACCGCCGCGCACAGGCAGAGCAAGAAGACGCCGCTGGCGATTCCGATCAGCGCAAATGGCGTGTCGTGGCGCGGCGGCGCAGGCGGCGCGACGGCTGTCGTTCCGCCTGGGAGCGCGCCGCCAGACGGATCCGCCAGCACCCAGGTATTGCCGTTATGCACGTACCACCTGGCGTCGTCTATGCCCAGCATCCAACGGCGACCTTGTTCATCTTGGATCACCAAGGGCTTGAGCGCCTGCTCAAACTCTTGGCGATTCATCCGTCCGGCGCTGAACAATCCCTTGAGACGAAAGTATTCGTTTTCGACTTGGGTGAATCGGGCAGTGTCCATTTGACCTCCCCATCCATAGCGCGGCATAGCCGCAACCAAAATATGATCCGCGAATCTTCGCGAAAAAAAAGACTAGCGCAGATTGGCGGATCACAGAATCTTAGCAGCCGCGATCGTTTCGGTCGCGGGAAACTAAAACTTGTATCCGAACTTGCGCAACAAGCCCTTGCGCCACGCGACGCCGGACGCGTCTTCGAGCCCTTTCGATCTAACGCCATCAATCACGCCGAGAATGCCGCGCCCTTGCTCCGTCTCCGCGACGATCACTTGCGCCGGATTCGCGGTCGCGCAAAAAATGTTGACGACCTCCGGCACGTTTTTGATCGCGTGCAACACGTTGATCGGAAAAAAGCCCGCGCCGAGGAAAACGACGAACGAATGTCCCGCGCCGAGCGCGAACGCGTTCTGCTTCGCCAGTTCGATCAGCGCGTCATCAGTGCCGCTCGCGCGCACGAGCGCGTGTCCGGATGCTTCGCAGAACGCGAGTCCGAATTTGATCCCAGGCACCGCCGTCACCAACGCCTCGTGCAAATCTTCGACCGTCTTGATGAAATGCGATTGCCCCAGAATCAAATTGAGTTCGTTCGGATTTTCGATTGCGATCGTCTTCAATTCCATCGTTTCCTCCTTGAGAGGGTACAGGGGTCAGGGGTCAAGGATCAGAAAACGGGCAGACTTGTTCGCTGACCCCCGTCCCCTGTATCCTGCCCCCTATGGTATCGCTCGCCGCGTCCACTCCAGCGGATCCACATACTCGCCGTGAACGAACACGCTCCAATGCAAATGCGGTCCGGTCGAAAGTCCGGTCGTGCCGACTTTGCCGATCAGCGTGCCGGGCTCGACGATTTGTCCGGCAGACGCGTCGAGCGCCGCCAGATGATAGTACGCGCTGAACACGCCGACGCCGTGATCGATCACGGTCATATTGCCGCGTATCTGGGTCGCTCCGGCAAAAACGACTTGTCCGCGCGCCGGCGCGTAAATCGGCGTGTTCGCGTCCACGTCGAAATCGGTGCCTTCGTGACCGCACGCGCCAACGGGTCCGCCGTTGTACGATCGCCGCGTGCCGAACGCGGACGAGACGGGGCCGTAAAGCGGTTGCCGCCACGCGCCGCTCCACAAGCGCGCGGGCGTCACTTTGTTGACGAGCGCGGCGAGTTGCGCGGCTTCGCGCGTTTGCAACGCGCTATCCAACAGCGCGCCTTTGCCGGAAGGCAAGGTCAGTTTCTGGATGACGAACGCGGTCGCTTCGATACTGACCGACGCGGTTTCGGTGACGCTCGCGCCGTAAGGATCGGTCAGCGTCACGCTCAACGGCGCGTTGCCGATTTTCGCGCAACGTGAAATGCCGACGAGCGCGTACAAGTATCCCGCGCTGGGAGTGAATGTGATCGGCTTGCCGTTGAACGCGCCGGTGACGTTTGCGATTTCCGGACGCGCGATCTGGATCAGAATCGTCCCGCCTTGCCGCGCGGTCGGCGGATCGATCAGAATGCCGGGCTTGATCACATCGGCGTTCGGCGGAATCGCCAGCGCTTGCCCCGGCGCAATCAGGTTGGGGTGCGCGAGATCGTTCAGTTGCGCGAGCGCGCGCACGGTCGTGCCGTAGCGCAGCGCGATCCGGTACAACGTCTCGTCCGGCTGGACGACGTGGCGCGTGATCGTCGTCGGCGCGGCGGCGGGCGGGATCAGCAACTTTTGTCCGACCTGGATCAAATCGCTCTCGCCGAGTTTATTCAGTTGTTTGATCGCGGTGACAGTCGTCCGAAAACGTGTGGCAAGCGCGAACAACGTATCGCCGGGCTGGACGATGTACGTTTCCGGCGCGCTCGGCGGCGGCGCGGCGTCAATCGAGACTGGCGCAAACGACAAAACGAGCGCGACCAAAAGCAGGACGCGGTAAGGCAATTTCATTTTCGATCCTTGCGGGCGCGTGTATTATAACACTTGTCCGCGTATTCCGTCCAATTCGCTCACTTGCCAAACGTATTCACGCCTTCGATGAACCAGCCGCCCTTGAGTTGGACGAGATAAAATTGGTATTCCAGATTGTCCACCAGCACTTTGGCGATGGCTTGCTCGACGCGCGGATCGGTCAGCGGCAGCGGAGCGATTTTGCCTGCCGCATCGCGTCCCAGGTACGTGATCGCAACGAGCGAAAACCGGCGTTTTTGATCGATCCACTCTTGCACGATCTTGCGGACGTTCGCCGCGTACTCTTTGGACTGACTGAGGTTCCAGTACGTCAGCGCGGCGTTCACATCGTTCTGGGCGAGCGCGGCGAAAAAATCCTTGAGCATCGTCGTCGCTTCGGACGTTTCGCCGGGCGGGATCAAGTGGAGCGGCGGTGTCGGCGCGATCACCGCGACGCGCGTCGGCAGTGGAACTTGGGTCGGCGGCATTGTCGGCGTTGGATTGACGAGCAACGGCACGGCGACGCGCGAACAACCGCTGCCGCCGCTCATCGTCAAAAGTGCAGCGAGCCCCAGCCAGCGAATCCAAAATTTCATCGTTCGATTCCTCCTTGCGTGCTTCTATTCTAACGACGTTCGCCTGCGCGGGCAAGTTCCATCGCTGATTTTTGGGCGGGCGCGCCCATTGACAGCCCGGCGGCGGCGTGGTATAATGAATCTACCAAACGGTCGGTAGATTGCGCCGACCGCCGATTCAACGTCGAACGGAAGGAGAGGGTATGCGCAAGCGCGTGGTGACGGACGTGGCAAACAAACAAGAACTCATTTTTGCCGAGGCGGTCCGGATTTTTCGCCAGAAGGGGTACCACGCGACTTCGATGCAAAACATCGCCGATGCGGTGGGTTTGCAAAAAGCCAGTCTCTACCATTACCTTCCCAGCAAAGAAGCGCTCCTGTTCAAAATCTTCGAACGCAGCAGCGGCGCGCTCACGCGCCAACTCGAAGCGATCTGCGCCTCCGCCGATGCCCCCGCCGATAAACTCCGTCGCGCGATTCAGGCGCATCTCGTCGCGTTGTGCGATCAACTCGACACGTACACGGTCTATCTCTCCGAACGCCGCGCGCTGTCCAATCGCTATCACGCCCAGGTTCGCGCGGAAGGCGAAAAGCACGCGCGCTTGATCGAAAAAATCCTCGCCGAAGGCATCGCGCGCAAACATTTCCACGCGCTCGATACGCGCATGACCGCGCTGGCGATCCTGGGGATGTGCAACTGGCTCTATCAATGGTACTCGCCCGGCGGTCGCCTGACGCCGGAACAAATCGCGGCGATTTTTTCCGGCGTGGTGCTGAACGGCGTCGTGCGGAACAAGTAATCAAATCGCAGATTTCAGATTTAAGATTGCAAATTGCAAAAACAAAATCTGAAATCTGAAATCTAAAATCCGAAATCCCAAAGGAGGAACTATGGCTCTGCTCGCTCCCGGTACGCCCGCCCCGATGTTCAAGGCGATGAACTTGACCGGTCCGGAAATCAATCTGGAAAACTACAAGGGCAAGAAACCGGTCGTCTTGATGTTCTCCAGCACGCGCGTCGATCCCGCGCAAATCGGCGCGGTGCGCGACTTGTGGAAAAAGCATCGCGAAAAGGTCGAGATCATCACCATCTCGTTCAAACTTCCCAGCGTCTCGATGGCAAAATCGTTTATGCTTCAGATGGGCGCGAAATTTCCCGCGACCTACGATCCCGCGCAGAACATTTACAAGCTGTACGGCGTCGAGAATCCGGTCGGGATCGTCGTGGTGGACAGCAACGGCAACATCGCCTTTGCGGCGGAAGCGCTGGACGCCAAAGACACCAAGACGCTGGAAAACGCGATCCTGGAACACGCCAAGTGATCAAGTTCAAAGTTCAAAGTTGAAAGTTAAAAGTTCAAAATCGAACACAGGCAACCTTGAACTTTGAACCTTGAACAGGCTTGCCGATGAGACCACTTGACGGTATCCGCGTTCTCGATCTCTCGCGCTTGTTGCCCGGTCCGTACGGCACGATGTTGCTGGCGGACTTGGGCGCGGAGATCATCAAGATCGAAACGCCAGGGCTGGGCGATTATTTGCGCGTGATTCCGCCCTTCGTCTCCGATCCGGCGACCGGCGAATCGGTCAACGCGACCTTTGCGCTGATCAATCGCAACAAACAGAGTGTCGCGCTCAACTTCCGCAACAAACGCGGCAAGGAAATTTTGCTGCGTCTGGCGCAGAACGCCGATGTCTTCGTCGAATCGTTTCGCCCCGGCGCCGCCGCGCGCTGGGGCATCGGCGACGCGCAGGTGCGCGCGCTCAATCCGCGCGTCGTCTACTGTTCGCTCAGCGGCTATGGTCAAAGCGGTCCCTATCGCGATCGCGCGGGACACGATTTGAACTATCTCGCGCTCTCCGGCTTGCTGGCGGTGAATGGCGCGGCAGGCGGTCCGCCGATTCCGCCCGGCGTGCCGATCGCCGATCTCTCCAGCGCGATGCTCGCCGTCATCGCGATCCTGGGCGCGCTGATCGGACGCGCGCAGACCGGCGCGGGACAGTACCTCGACGTCGGCTTGCTCGACGGCGCGCTTTCGTGGGCAGGGACGATGGTCGGCGGCGCGTATGCGGCAGGCGAAAAAACCGAGCGCGGCAAGATGCAGTTGAACGGCGGAATGGCGTGTTACAACGTGTACGAAACGCGCGATGGCAAACACATCGCGCTTGCCGCGATTGAACCGCATTTGTGGGCGGCGTTCTGCAAAGCCGTCGCGCGCGATGACCTGGTTGCGCGCGCGCAGGAAATCGCGGCGGTCGCCGAAGTGGCGGCGATCATCCGGACGCGCACGCTGGCGGAATGGATCGCGTTATCGAACACGATGGACGCGTGCCTCGAGCCGGTGCGCGATTTCGGCGAGACCTTGAACGATCCGCACGTTCGCGCGCGCAGCTTGATCGCTGAGACGGGCGGGATCAAGCAGATTGGCTCGGTGTTCCAATGCGCGGATGTTCCGCCGACGCCCGCGCCGCGTCAAGGTCAGCACACGCGCGCGGTGCTGCGCGAAATTGGAATGAATGAGGAAGAGCTTGACGAGTTGGAAAAAGCGGAGGTGATCAAGAGCGCGAGTTGAGAAACTTACGCGTGGAGATTGGGATTCTCGATGGCGAGTCCTTCGGCAGATGCGGCGCTGAGAAGATCGTCGTCAGCGCAAACGAAGGTGATGCCGGGTAGATCGTTTTTGAGCAAGGCATCGTGGAGCGCGAGCGCGCCGGCAAGTTGGATCGCGTCACAGCCGCGTAATTTTTGGCGGCACGTCAGTTGAACCGCGCGGTCTATCACGGCGGGATCGACGTCAACCAGAAAATATTGCCCCTTTGCATCGGCGAGAAGATCGTTGAACGCCTGGTCGTATGTTTCAGAAGAAATGTGATTGCCGCGTTGTTTGGCAGCCAAGACTGCGGCAACTTCGACCAAACTGATTTGCGACAGCGCGATGAGTCGTTCAGCGTTCGGAACGCACAATTCACTGATCCAAGCTGTGCCAAGTTCGTTGGCGTATCGTTTGGCGATCGCGCTGCTGTCCAGAAAATAGGTTGACCGGATTGATGACTGGCTCATAGTCGCCCGCGTTGCTCGATGATCAACTCGCTGAGCGGTTTACCCGCCATCTTGATCGGTGTGTGCCGCCGACGCGGACGCAGTGATGTTTCTGGCGTCCGCACCAACCCCGTCTCCATCAGCACGCGGATCGTCCGCTCACGCCAATCGTCTGGGTGCGGCGACGCGGTTTCCAGACCGGCGAGACCCAGTTCCAGAATCTGCGGCAACTGTTCGCGGTAGGGCGACAAGCGCTCTGCCAATTGGTCAGGAATTTCAATCGTAATCTCACGCATCGCGACCTCACTTTCACTTGAATTCTAACATGATTGGTTCGACCTGTCAACGACAAAAAAAATCCAAAACCGGAAGGAGAGAAACAATGATCGGTTTCGATCTCACTGAAGAGCAACAGCGCATGAAAGAAATGGCGCACGAGTTCGCCGAAAAAGAAATGCGCGCCGTCGCGCCCGAGTACGACGAGAAAGAAGAGTTTCCGTGGCCCGTAATGAAGAAAGCGTTCGATGTGGGCTTGCTGACGTACGCGCTGCCGGAAGAGTACGGCGGCGCGGGCGTGATGAGTCACGTCACCGACTGCCTCGTCCAGGAGGAATTGTTCTGGGGCTGCGCCGGCATCGCCACTTCGATGGGTGGCATTATGCTCGGCGCGCTGCCGGTCCTGCTCGCGGGCAACGACGCGCAAAAGAAAAAGTACCTGACGTCGCTGACCGAGCCGAAGAAAGACGGTATGCCGAAACTGGGTGCGTTCTGCCTGACCGAACCAGACGCCGGGAGCGACGCCGCCGCGATCAAGACGAGCGCGAAAAAAGTGGACGGCGGCTATATCCTGAACGGCACCAAGCACTTTATCACGAACGGCGGCATCGCAGATGTTTACACCGTGTTTGCGACGCACGATCCCAGCCAGGGCGTAGACGGCATTGATGGCTTTATCGTCGAGGGCGGCTACAAGGGCGTGATCCCCGGCAAGAAAGAAAAGAAGATGGGGATTCGCGCGTCGCACACCGCGCAAGTGCATTTCGAAGATTGCTTCGTGCCGGACGAAAATCGTTTGGGCGGCGAGGGCGACGGCTTTGGCATCGTGATGCAAACGCTCGATCACTCGCGCCCGATTGTCGCGTCCGGCGCGGTCGGCGTGGCGCGCGCGGCGTTCGAATTCGCACTCGCGTACAGCCAAGAGCGCAAGCAGTTCGGTCGCCCGATCTCCAAGCAACAAGCGATCCAGTTTATGCTCGCGGATATGGCGACCGAAATTGACGCCGCGCGTTTGCTGTGCTGGCGCGCCGCGTGGTTGCTCGATCAGGAAGAGGGCAACACGGTGCAATCCTCGATGGCGAAAGTGTTCGGCGGCGACATCGCGATGAAAGTGGCGACGGACGCGCTGCAAATCGTCGGCGGGATGGGGTATATGCGCGATTACCCGATGGAAAAGTTTATGCGCGACGCCAAGATTATGCAGATTTACGAAGGCACCGCGCAAATTCAACGCATCGTCATCGCGCGCTTTATGATCGGGTTTGGATAGACGCATCTGCGCGCGGACAACAGGTAGCACGTAAGCAGGTAGATCGGTTCCGGTCTACCTGTTTACTTTTTTGACGGCGGCTTGGTTTTGCCTCGCGCATCCAATCGCGGTATAATCCGAGTGAATCGCTATGACGACTGAAACACCCGCCGCGCCCAGCCACGTCTCGGAGACGTTGCAGCAGCGCAATCAAGAACTGGTCGCGCTCAATCGCATCGCCGAAATCCTCAATCATCCGCTCGAACTGGAACAATCCTTGGATCAGGTGTGCGAACAGATCACGTCCATCACCGGAATGGAATCCGTCGGCGTCTACGTGCGCGATGCAACCGCGCCGCAACTCCATCTGCTGGCACAGCGTGGCTTTAGCCCGGCGCTGCGCGAGCAAGCGCGCCAACTGGCTTTGGACGATCCCGCCGTCTCGACGATCGCCGCCGCAGGCAAGACGATTGCGCTCAACGACGTGACCGAATATCCCTCTGGCGCAAGTTTTGCCGGACCGCGCGCGGAAGGGTACCACGCCGGAATCGGCGTGCCGATCTTGCGGCGCGGCGCGCCGGCGGGCGCGATCTACGCGGGCAGCAAAACCAAAACGCGCTACGAGCAAGCCGATGTGGATTTGCTGCAAAGCATCGGTCACCAGATCGGCGTCGCGCTGGACAATGCCGATCTGTACGCGCGGATGCAACGCCGCGTCGCCGAGTTGGACGGCTTGGCGCAATTGAGCGCGGCGTGCGCGGCGCAACGCGATCCGCAAGCCATTTGCAACCTGACGGTCGAGTGCGCCAAGAAACTTTTCCTTGCCAATGTGTGTGTCGTGCGTTTCATCGAGAACGAGTGGCTCCATCTTGGCGCCGGGATTGCCGATGGGCAGGTGCGCTTGCAAGAAAAAATCGATCTGGACGCGATCCGCCGCCAGATTGTAGAGCAACGCAAGCATTACATCCTCGCCGATATCGAAACTGATCCGACCCTGCCGGCGAATTATCGCCAAGAGTTTCAGCGCGTCGGTCTGCGCGCGTTCTTGGCAGTGCCGTTGCCCACGCAAGATCGCGTCATCGGATTGTTGGCAGTGGGCTTTCGTCTGCCCCATTCCTGGTTGCCGAACGAAATCGATCTGTTGCAGACGATTGCGAATCAAGTGGGCGCTGTCCTGGAGAACGCGCGTCTGTTCGCGCAGACGCGCCAGCGCATTCAAGAGTTGGACGCTTTGGCGCACATCAGCACCTCGCTCGCCGCCCATCTCGATCCGCGCGCCCTCGCCAAAGTGGCGGTGGAGGCGACGCAGAGACTATTAGGCGTGGATGTCGTGGACTTGAGTTTGTTGCAGGAAGGCAAACTGTACCGGATGGCGGCGCGGATCAATCATTCCGGAGTTCCGCTCGCGGCGCCGATTGCGCTGGGCGAATTGGTCGAGTCGTTGGTGGAACGACGCGAGCGCTTGATCGTCAACGACCTCGCGCAAGCGACTGCGCCCGCGCTCGCGCGTGAATTGATGGAACCGCGCGGATTACGTTCCTTGCTGGTGGTCCCGTTGGTGACGCGCGAGCTAGTGATCGGAACGTTGGCGGTCGTTCACTCGCAAGCGCGCGTCTGGACAGCGCAAGAACAAGACCTCTTGCAAACGATTGCCAATCAAGTCGCCAGCGCGATTGACAGCGCGCAACTCTACCAAAACGCGCTGATCGAACACCGCAAGGTGCAAGCGATTTTCGATAGCGGCTTGAGCGGGTTGTACGCGACCGACGCGACCGGGCGGATCGTGATGTTCAACCGCGCCGCCGAGCGTATCACCGGCTGGACGCTCGCCGAACTGCAGGGGCGAAGTTGGAAGGAGTTGCTCAGCGATCACGCGGCTGGCAACCCGGTCGGGTCGTTATTGGAGCAAGCGCTCGTGCACAAGAAAACGACGTTCGCGTTCGATCAGCGTCAAATGCGAACCAAGGACGGGCGCGTGATCCCGGTTGCCAAAGCGTCCGCGCCGTTGCTCGACGAAAAAGAAAACGTGATCGGCGCGGTGGGCGCGTTCTGGGATCTGTCCAAAGAACGGCGCGCGCAAATCGAGTACGAAAATTTTCTGGCGATGATCGCGCATCAACTTCGTTCGCCGCTGACGTCCGTGCTGAGCGCGCTGGAACTGTTCGAGCGGCGCAACCTGTCCGACGCGCGCCGCGCGGACTTGTGGGCGATCATTAAAGCCGAGGGGAATCAGCTCAAACGTCTGGCGGATCAATTTCTGGAACACGAGACCGCGCTCAAATCGGCGCGCCCGGTCAAACTGCAAGCGGTGTCGATCGCGCACTGCGCGCGGCAGCTCGCGCGGCAATTTCGGACCCATTACCCCGAGTATCGTTTTCACATTCGCGCGGAAAATCCCGAACCGTTGGCGCGCGCCGATCCGGCGAAGATCGAAAACGTGTTGCGAAATTTGTTGGACAACGCGGTGGTCTATTCAGCGCCGGGAAGCCGCATCATCGTCCGGATCAAAGCCACCGATCTCGATTGGGTCACGGTCTCCGTGCAAGATTTCGGCATCGGCATTCCGTTGGGCGAACAGGCGAATTTGTTCAAGCCGTTTTATCGCGTGCCGCAGACCAGCGCGCGCCGCGTCTATGGTCACGGCTTGGGCTTGGCGCTGGCGAAAGAAATGCTCGACGTGATGGATGGCACGATCTGGGTCGAAAGCGAAGCGGGACAGGGCGCGATTTTTTATTTTCGATTACGGAGGGCGCGATGAAAGAAAAGGACACGATCCTGATCGTAGATGACGATCCCTCGTTGCGGCAAGTGCTGACGCTCTTGCTCGAAGAGGAAGGATTTCGCGTGTTGCAGGCGGCGGACGGCAACGAAGGTCTGCGCGCCGCGTATGATCGACGCCCCGATTTGATCCTGCTCGATATTATGATGCCGCACAAAGACGGGCGCGAGGTGTGCCGCCGGTTGCGTGAGGCGTCCGACGTGCCGATCATTGTGCTGACGTGCTTGCCGGGGCAACAGGAAAAAGTGGAGCGCTTGGTGGACGGCGCGGACGATTACATTACCAAGCCGTTCCACAACTCGGAACTGCTCGCGCGGATGCGGACGATTTTGCGCCGGACGCGCAGTCATTCCGATGCCAAAGCGCGCGCCTACGACGATGGGCATTTGAAAATTGATTTCGACGCGCGTCAGGTCTCGGTCAAAAAAGCGCGCGTGGTGCTCTCGCCCAAAGAGTGGACGCTCTTGGAATATTTCTTGCGCCATCGCAATCGCGTCGTCACGCGGCACGCGCTCTTGCGGCACGCGTGGGGCGACGGGTTCGAAAAAGAGTCGAACAATCTCAAAGTGTACATCGCGCACCTGCGCCAAAAACTCGGCGATTCGGCGCGGCGTCCGCGCTACATCCACACCGAGCGCACGATGGGCTATCGCTTTGAGACGCACGCGTAGCTGTCAGCCGCGCGCGGCTTGTTCGTCCCGACGCAAATTTGACAATCCCGCGCAATCGAATATACTGTTCGCACGTTCAGAGGGGGCCGTAGCTCAGTTGGGAGAGCGCTTCAATCGCACTGAAGAGGTAGTGGGTTCGAATCCCATCGGCTCCACTGTGCAGTGGACAGTGGTCGGTGTACAGTGATCAGTGAGTAGATTCTCTGACCACTGATCACCGTCCACTGACTACTGTTACGGGGCTGTAGCTCACTTGGGAGAGCGCTTCAATGGCATTGAAGAGGTAGTGGGTTCGAATCCCATCAGCTCCACCAAACAAAGTTGAAGGTTCAAGGTTGAACCCTTGCGCGCTGAACCTTGAACTTTGAACCTTGAACATATAAAGGTGTTGAACGGGAGTAGTAGGTCATCCGCGCAGCGAGTTGGGAAAGACCAGGTGCAAGCCCAACACCGGCGCCGACGCGGAGCGCCGAACAAGACCGAACTCGCCCGGGAGCCGCGACGGTGAAATTTTTAGCCGCCGCCGATGCACGCTCGTTACGCGTTCAAGTGAGGTCATTGGGAAATTAGGTGATTGGGTGATTAGGAAGCGACTAATCGCCGAATCACCCAATCACCTAATCACCTAACTAGGGTGGTACCACGGAGTTCAACCTTCGTCCCTTGGCGGACGGAGGTTTTTTATTTTATCTCTCGCGCGCGGCAGCGTCGCACGCGCATCTCATCGTCGAGATCATCATTTTCATCGGAGGTGCGCTATGGCTTTCCTGAAGTCCCACTCGATCTGGATGAACGGCAAACTCGTTCCCTGGGACGACGCGACCGTTCACGTCGGCGCGCATGCGTTGCACTACGGCTCGAGCGTGTTCGAAGGCATTCGCGCGTACAGCACGCCGCGCGGTCCCGCGATCTTTTGTCTCGATCCGCACGTGGACCGCTGGCTCGGTTCGTGCAAGATGTACAAGATGCCGCTGCCGTTTTCGCGCGCGCATCTGCGCGATGCGATTGTCGAAGTCGTGCGCGCGAACGATCTCGCGTCGTGCTACATCCGCCCGATCGCGTTGCGCGGCTTTGGCGGCTTTGCGCTCGATCCCCGCAAGTACCCGGTGGACGTCGCGATCTTGGCGTTCGAGTGGGGCAAGTATCTGGGTCCCGAAGCGCTGGAACAAGGCGTGGACGTCGGCGTCAGTTCGTGGCGGCGAATGGCGCCGGACACGTTTCCGGCAATGGGCAAAATCGGCGGGCAGTACATCAACTCGCAGTTCGTCGCGATGGAAGCGAACGATCACGGCTACGTCGAAGGGATCGCGCTGGATGTCAACGGCTATGTGAGCGAAGGCAGCGGCGAAAATATCTTCGTCGTGTTCGACGGCGCGATCTACACGCCGCCGCTCGGCTCTTCGATCTTGCGCGGCATCACGCGGATGGCGGTGATCAACCTTGCGCGCGAGCTGGGTTTCACGCTGATCGAGCAAAACCTGCCGCGCGAAATGCTCTACGTCGCCGACGAAGTGTTCTTCACCGGCACCGCCGCCGAAGTGACGCCGATTCGTTCGATCGATCGCGTGACGATTGGCGCGGGCAAGTGCGGAGTCGTGACCAAACAGATTCAGGAACAATTCTTCGCGCTGGTCGAAGGACGCGCGGAAGATCGCTACGGCTGGCTGACGTACGTGAACGACGTAACGCTCGCGTCGCGCGCCGAAATGCGGATTGCCGTTCCGGCGGAATAATAGCCACAGCGAGTACAGAGAAAAGTCGTACCGCTCAGCCCTGCTGTCATTTCGAGACGCTCGGCGCATACCGCCGCGCGCGCGTAGCGTGTTCGCCGACAGAAACTCGCGCGCGTGTTCGTAGTGGGCGATTCATCGCCGTTCCTTTTGCGCTGAAGCGCATACTACGAACGCCAAGTTTCTGGATCGCGCAGCAAGAAATCTCGCTATTGTGCTACGAGATTTCTCGGCGTGTTCGTAGTGGGCGATTCATCCGCCGTTCCTTTTGCGCTGAAGCGCATACTACGAACGCCAAGTTTCTGGATCGCGCAGCAAGAAATCTCGCTATTGTGCTACGAGATTTCTCGACGCGAAATACGCGTCTCGAAATGACAGAACAGAACAACATGGCACAATCCTATCTCAGTTGGCTCCGCCAATTCGTCGGGCATCAAAAAATTATTTCCACGGGCGCGGCGGCGATCATCCGCGACGCGCGCGGCAGATTTTTGTTGCAAAAGCGCAGTGATGTCGGCTTGTGGGGCATTCCCGGCGGCGGACAGGAACTGGGCGAACGGATTGACGATACACTCCGCCGCGAAGTGCGTGAAGAGGTCGGGTTGGATGTGGAGCCGCGCCGCATCATCAATCTCTACACCTCGCCGCGTGTCGAGATCACCTTTCCCAACGGCGATCAAATTCAGCCGTACGTCGTGCGCTTTGAATGTGACATCGTCGGCGGCGCGCTGAAAAAAGACGGCGACGAAGTTTTGGCAATCGGTTGGTTCGCGTTCGATCAGTTGCCGCCGATGACGCCGCTCGCGCGTCAGGCGGTCGAAGATGCCGCGCGCTTTCGCGGCGAGGCGTTTTTTGACGACGATCTTGTCATTGCGAGCTGCGGAGCGGCGAAGCAATCCCCAACTCGCGATGTGGAGATTGCTTCGGCGCAAACACCGCGCCTCGCAATGACAAATTACGTCAGATGGCTACGCCAATACGTCGGTCACGCGAAAATCATTTTGCCCGGCGCGGCAGGCATCGTGCGCGACGCGCAAGGGCGCGCGTTGTTGCAGCGCCGCCGCGACAACGGCTTGTGGGGTTTTCCCGGCGGACTGATCGAACTCGGCGAATCGGCAGCAGACACGATTCGCCGCGAGTTCCGCGCAGAAGTCGGTCTGCAGATCGAACCGCGCCGCTTGATCGGCGTCTACACGTCGCCGGAGTTTGATCGCGGTTATCCGAACGGCGATCAGTCGCAACTCTTCGCATCGTTCTTCGAGTGTGAAGTGATCGGCGGCGAGTTGAAAATGCAAGCGGAAGAAGTGCTCGAACTCGGCTGGTTCGATCTGAACGCCGATTTGCCGCCGATGATTCCGTGCTGCGCGGCTAAAGCGCGCGACGCGCGCATTTTTACAGGCGCGGCGTTTTGGCGGTGATGAGATTAGAGATTTGAGATTGGAGATTTGATATGGCAACGAAGAAAATTCGGAACACGAAAATCGCGAAAGGAACGAAAACCGCGAAAGCGAGCGCGAAAATCGCGAAAGGAACGAAAGCCGCGAAAAGAAAAACCGCGCCGCACCGCGCGCAATCATCCTTCGACTCCGCTCAGGACAAGCCCAATCGCCGAATCACCCAATTGCCTGCGGGTCCAATGTCCAAATCGGAAAAATACATCCCCCAGGAATTTGAAGCCCAGTGGTACGCCAAGTGGCAGGCGGACGAATTGTACCAAACCGCGCAGGCGGACGAACGTCCCAAGATGTACATTCTGGACTTTTACCCGTACCCGTCCGGCGACGGATTGAGTGTTGGTCACTGTCGCAACTACGTACCAACCGACGCGCTGAGCCGGTACTATCGGATGAACGGTTACAATGTTTTGCACCCGATGGGCTGGGACGCGTTCGGTCTGCCCGCCGAAAACGAGGCGATCAAGCAAAAGACGAATCCCGCGAAGTTGATCGCGCGGTTCGCCGCGAACTATAAACGCCAATTCGGTCTGATCGGCATCTCGTACGATTGGAGCCGCGAGATCAATTCGTCGTCGCCGGAGTACTATCGCTGGACGCAGTGGATTTTCCTGCAATTGTACAAATCGTGGTACGATCCGCGCGTCAATCGCGCGCGTCCGATTGCTGATCTGGAAAACGAACTAGCAGAAAAAGGGACGCGCGATCTGCCTGAGGCAAACGCGCTGACCGCCGAACAATGGAAGTTGATGGACGCCAAAGCGCGCCGCGAATTTCTGTCGAATTTTCGTTTGGCGTACCGCAAACCCGCCTGGTTGAATTGGTGCCCCGATTGCAAGACGGTGATCGCGAATGAAGAAGTGCGTGACGGCAAATGCTGGCGCAGTGACACGCTCGTCGAAAAGCGAATGTTGAGTCAGTGGTTCTTTCGCATCACCGCGTACGCCGATCGCCTGGTTGCTGACCTGGACACGATTGATTGGCCCGAGCACATCAAGTTGATGCAACGCAACTGGGTCGGGCGCAGCGATGGCGCGGAGGTACAGTTTTCAGTATTCAGTAATCAGTATTCAGATACTGAACACTGGAAACTGAATACTGAACACTCGATCACTGTGTTCACCACTCGCCCGGACACGCTCTGGGGCGCGACGTTTATGGTGCTTGCGCCGGAGCATCCGTTCGTCGAAGAATTGACGACGGCGGAGTGCAAGGCGCAAGTGGACGCGTACGTCAAAGAAGCGATGCGAAAAACGGAAGCGGATCGCACGGCGGTCGAAAAAGACAAGACCGGTGTTTTCACTGGCGCGTACGCGACGAATCCGGTCAACGGCGAAAAAATTCCAATCTGGATCGCGGATTACGTGTTGACCGGTTACGGCACGGGCGCGATTATGGCGGTCCCCGCGCACGACGAACGCGATTTCGCGTTCGCGCTGAAATACGGCTTGCCGATTCTGCCGGTGATCGATCGCACTGACGGCTTGGCGAAATCGTTCGCGCTTGGCGGCACGATGCGCGAGGGCTTTGCCGACGCGCTGCGCGCCGAACAAATTCCATTCGGCGAGAAACAAGGATCGCTGTACATCACGATTCCATTCGCCCAATTGGATCGCTACGCCGAGATCGCGCAAGAGTTCGTGCGACCGGGCGCGTGGAACGAAATCGTCGGCGCGCGCTGGCTGTTCATTTTCGGCAAAGGCGACGTAATGACATTCGGCGGATACGAAAATGAAAAGAAAATCTTGGCGCGCTGTCACGCGCTCGAACCGAACGTGCGCGGCAAACGCACCGTAATGGAAATGCTGAACGCGGTCGAGTTCTATCGCGACGCGCTCTTCCACGCCGAGTACGGCGCGATGATCAACTCGAACGAGTTTAGCGGCACACCCGGCGATGTCGCGGTGAAAAAGGTGACCGCGTGGTTGGAAGAAATCGGCAAAGGCAAAGCGCGCGTCAATTACAAACTGCGCGACTGGGGGATCAGCCGCCAACGGTACTGGGGTTCGCCGATTCCGATCATTCACACCGACGATGGCGAAGTGCCGGTCGCCGAAAAAGATTTACCGGTGAAATTGCCGGACGTCGAATCGTACGAACCGACCGCGACCGGCGAATCGCCGTTGGCGACGATTCCGAAATTCGTCAACGTGAAATTACCCGGCGGCGTGAAGGGGCGGCGCGAAACGGATACGATGGGAACGTTCGCGTGTTCGTCGTGGTACTTTTTGCGCTTTGTCGATCCGCGCAACACTCGCACCGCGTTCGACAAAAAGCAAGTGGAGTACTGGCTGCCCGTTGATTGGTACATCGGCGGCGCGGAGCACGCGGTTATGCACCTGCTCTACGCGCGCTTTTGGACCAAGGTGTTACACGACCTGGGTTACGTTTCGTTCATCGAGCCGTTCCAACGTTTGCGGAATCAAGGAATGATCCTCGCGCCGGACGGCAAAGAAAAAATGTCCAAGAGCAAGGGGAACGTCGTCACGCCGGACGAGGTCGTGAAGGAACACGGCGCGGACGCGCTGCGCGCGTACGAAATGTTCATCAGCGATTTCGAGCAGGCGACGCCGTGGAGCACGCAAGGTCTGGGCGGGACGTACCGCTGGGTGCGGCGCGTGTGGGATATTTTGCTCGCGCCGATGGATCGTCCGGCAGTGGACGCGGCGACGGAACAACACGATCGCGAGTTGCGCCGCAAGATGCACAAGACGATCAAAAAAGTTTCTTCCGATCTGGAAAACTTTCGCTTCAACACGGTTGTTTCGACGCTGATGGAATTTACGAACGCGCTGTACGACGCGCAGACCAAGCCCGTGAGCGACGCCGCGTTCGATGAAGCGCGCGACGCGCTGTTGATTCTGCTCGCGCCGGTTGCGCCGTTTATGGCGGAAGAAATCTGGGCGCGCAAAGGGCGCGCGTACTCGGTCCATCAGCAAAAATGGTTGCAGTACGACGCCGCGCTCGCCGCCGCCGACGTGATCGTTTTGCCGGTGCAGATCAACGGCAAACTGCGCGACCGGATCGAATTGCCGGTCGGCATCGGCGAAGCGGAGGCGAAAGATGCCGCGCTGAAATCGCCGAACGTGCAACGGCATCTGGAAGGCAAACCGCCGTTGAAAGTGATTTACGTGCCGGGAAAGATGGTGAGTATCGTCGTGAAATAAACAAGACACCAGGTTTCTTCTGAGAAACCTGGTGTCTGATTTCTGTTGTCTGATCTCTGTCCCTACGGCATCGTCGTCAGTTGGTAATAGACGCGATAATTGACATGCCGTTTCATCGGCATAATCATCTTCGTGGCTTGATCGCTGGGATATTGATCCGCGATCCTGACGCCGTAGCCGTCGCCGTACATAAAGAGCGCATAGTTACAGTTGCACACATCGTCGGCGGATTTTTGCGGATCGTCCGGCATATCGCCCGATCCTTCGCCCCACCACTTGACCTTGGCTTCGGTGCGTTTGCCGCTTTCGTCTCTGATCATCACGTAGATCGAGTGACCATTATTGGCTTCCGCGACATCTTCAAAGACGACTTTGGTGATGCGCCAGAATTTTTGCCCACGCGCAACGGTTGCCGGGATCAATTTGAAATGGTTGACATGCGGCAAATCTTTGCCACTTCCTTGCACCAAACGCGGATCAATTTCCGGCGGCGGCAACGGCGGCGCGGGTGGTGGCGCGGCGGGCGCAGCCGGTGGGACCGGCGTGCGCGTTGGAATGATGCGGACGGCGGTCGGTTGCGGACGCGGCGTGAACGTCGGCGCGGGCGTACGCGTCGGCACCGGCGTATTCGTCGGAATTGCAAACGCGACTTTGGCGGGACCCGAACTACTGCTACGCGCTGAGGAGGCGACTTTGTCTTGGGCTGTAGCGGCTCCATTCGGCGCGCCGTTCGACAACTGCAAGCCGCCCACCGCCGAACTGACGGTCGTGACGGTCGTGAACGGACCGACGATGATGAAGAACCACACCGCCAGCGCGGCGAGTGTCAGCGCGCGCAATTTGCCGCCGAGCGATAGTCCGGTGATCAGCGTGCCGAGTTCCGTAAAAAAGCCGGGACCCGCGCGGTGTGGGCGCGCCGCGGTGGCGCGCGGCGCGTGCCAGTGCGCGGTCGACGCGCCGCGATGCGGTTCGGTGTGTGGATGCGCGTGCGCGGTCGCCTGTTTGTGCGGGGCGCTGTGTTGCCGCGCCACGCCCAGGGAAATCGCGGTGGGTTTGTGTTCGGCTTGCAAGTGCGAAGGCGTTGCCGCGCGCGCCGCGCTGGGGAACGCGTGCGTGCGGCGCGGTTCGGGCGCGGTTTGCGCGCGCGCGAGCGGTTTGACCGGACGCGCGCCGGAAGGCGGCTGTTGAATGCGCCGCCCTGACATCGGCGGGACCGGACTGCCCGGACGTGTGGGCGGGTTGTTCGGCTGACCCTGCGCGGACGCGTATTGCGCGCGCGTCAAACGATCTGCCATCATCCGCGTGATCGTCAACGTCAGCGACGGGAACGCTTCCAGCATTTGTTGAAAATCATTTTTCGCGATCGTCCAGATTTCCACATCGCCGAGCGCTTGCGCGGTGGCTTGGTACGGTAGTCCTTGCACGATTTCTTGTTCGCCGAACGAATCGCCCGAATCCAGAATGCCGAGCAGGATCGTTTCGCCGCGCTCGCCGGTTGCCATGCGTTTGACTTCGCCGTTTTCGATCATATAAAATGCGTGCGCAGGTTGACCGGCAAAGCAGATGATTTCGCCGGGGCGAAAACGCACGCCGCGCACTTTGTTCGCGATCTGTTTGAGTTCGCTCGACGCGAGATTGGAGAACAAGTTGATGCGGCGCAAATGCCGGATCACGAAATCGTTCTCGCGCGATGCCAGCCGTTCGGTGAGCGCGCGGCTGAGCGAGACGCTGATCTCCGGATATTGCACCATCACGTCGTCGAAATCGGTTTTGTACAAAACCCAGAGCGTCGTATCGGTGGCGGCGCGCGCACATTCCGCGCGCGTGCGTCCGGTCAGCAGCGCCATTTCGCCGAACGCTTCGCCGGGGCGCAAGCGTTCCAAGAGATGCGCGTCCGAGAACGCGGTGTCCATCAATTTGACTTCGCCCGCTTCGACGATGTACATCGCGTCGCCGGGGGTGCCTTCGGTGTAAATCGCTTCTTCGATCGGGAATTGGCGCAAGACCAACCGCGCGGCGAGTGCGTGCAACGCGTCGGTCGGCATATCGGTAAAGAGGTGCAGCGCGCGCATCCGTTCGACCGCGTCGGCTTGATCGGTGATGCTGAGCGCTTCGGCGAGCGCGCGGCTGAACGCGAGTTTGATCGCGGGGCGGCGTTCGATCAGTTCCTGGTATGCGGCGCGCGTCAAGACCCAGAGGTTCACGTCGCTGATGGCGCGCGCGCTCAAGGCGTATGGTTTGCCGGTGCTGAGCGCGGTGTTGCCGAAAATCGTGCCGGGTTCCAATTCTTCGAACGATTCGCCGTCGTTCGCTTGAGTGATCAAACGGACGCTGCCTTCTTCGATGATGAACGCGGCGTCGCCGGGCGCGCCGACTTCGACGATCCGGTCGCCGCGCGTGAGCGTCTGAAATTCGAGTTTCTGCGCGACGGCGCGCAGATCGCCGTCGCTGAGCGCGCTGAGCAATTCGATGTTGCGGAGGCGTTGTTGCACCAGGTATTGTTCGAGGAACGGAATGCGGAGACCCAGACTCGCGCCGAATTTCAAGCCGATGCTGGGGCGTTTGCGGATCAGTTCTTCCAGATCGCCGCGCGTGAGTGTCAAGAGTTGCGTCGGGGTCGCGCCGGTGGCGCGGGCGGTCATCGAGTAGGGGCGATTCAGCAACAGATCGGATTCGCCCAATAGACTGCCGGCGCCAAGATTGGCGAGCGTGACGGCTTGATCAATGTGCCCACCTTCAAGTTTGACCCAGCCCGTCGTGATGATGTAAAGCGTATCGCTCGCTTGACCTTCGGTGATGATCGCTTCACCAGGGGCGGCTTGACGGCGGCGCAAGTATGCCGTGACCATTTGACGTTCCTCGGCGGTGAGGCGTTGAAACAACGGGACCGTATCAATAGGTTGTGGAATCACTCAGAACTACCTCCAACTCGACCGACGACGGATGACCGCCGACCGCTACATTTGTCATTGCGAGCGAAGCGAAGCAATTCCCAAATCAAAATTGGAGATTGCTTCGGCGCAAAAAACGCGCCTCGCAATGACACAACAGTCTGCGGTCGGTCGTCTGCGGTCGGTGTTGTCATTTTTGCTGGAACACCAATTTCCAGCCGCGCGGCGTTTGACCGCGATCGGCTTTGCAATTGGCGGGCATCTCGCCGACGACGAGGTTGGCAAACGTTTCGGTTTGCGAATTGAGAATCGTCACCGCGTAGGTGCCCGGCGCGGCTTCGTAATCGGCGTAGCCGATGCCGCGTTCCGGCTTCAAGCCGGTGTAAACGGTTTCGAGAACATCTTTGCTGCGAATGGCAATCGCGATGTTGGGTAAATCTTTGCCCGCCGCGTCGCGGACGAAAAATTTGAGATGCGCGCTATCCGGTTCGTCTACGCACGAGAGTTGCGCGTGTTCGATCAGCGCGAAACTGGGCACGCGCGAGACCGGCGTGGCGACGACGGTGATCGTGATCGTCGTGCTGTGGCGCGGCGCCGGCGGCGGGCGCAGTGCCGTGTACGGCAACTTGAAGCCGAGCGCGTGACTGAGATGGATCAGCGCGTCTTGCGTGGCGGGATCGGCGGCAGTGCGGATCTCGCGTTCGATCAGATCGGTGAGTGTGTGCGCCGGGTTGGCAAGGGCGAGCGCGCCCACGCGTTGTTGGGCGCGGGCGACATCGCCATCCGCCGCATACGCGAGCCCGATCATTCGGACGTAATCGTCTTTGAGCGCCGGGCGCAGATCGGCGGGGTCGGCGTTCTTGAATTCGACGGGCAAGATCACCCAGGTGCTTAGCAAGCCCAGCGCCACGCCGACGATCAGACTGATCAGGGCAACGGCAACGATTGATCCTTGCGAAAACTCGCGCGTGTTTTGGGAAATGAGACCGGCTCCGTTCGACTCCTGCGACGCGGTGGACGGGATGATGAATTGAAAAGAGGATAATCAATCAGCGGCTTTGGAACGCGATAGATAATATGATATAATGGGATCGGTTCGATCTCACAAAAAGATGCCGAAGGAGGGAATCGAACCCACAAGGGCGTAAGCCCACACGATTTTGAGTCGTGCGCGTCTGCCAGTTCCGCCACTTCGGCATTACCAGATGCAAGTATACGGGAAAAAGGGCGTAAAGTCAAATCCGATTTTGAGACGAATGGACGAACCGACCTTTATTCGCGCGGCGCAAAAAGGGGATGTCGCCGCTTTCAACCAATTGGTGCGCGCGTACCAAGCGCAAGTGTACCGCACGGCGTATCGCGTGTTGGGCGATGCCGCGTCGGCGCAAGATGCGACGCAGGACGCGTTCATTTCCGCGTACAAACATCTGCGCGCGTTTCGCGGCGGCTCGTTCAAGGCGTGGCTGTTGCGGATCGTGACGAACGCGTGTTACGATCAATTGCGCGTCAAGCAACGGCGACCCTCCGCGTCGCTCGACGCGATGTTGCTCGATCCGGATAATCCCGCGCCGGGACTCGAACGCGCCGCGTCTGAATCGCCGCACGATTTTGCCGAACGGCAGGAACTGGGGGCGACGATTCAACGCGGCTTGGCGACGTTGCCCAATGATCAACGGATGACGCTCGTGCTGGTGGATGTCGAAGGATTGAGTTATGAAGACGCGGCGGACGCGCTGGCGACGAATGTCGGCACAGTGAAATCGCGCTTGAGCCGCGGTCGCGCCGCGCTGCGCGATTTTCTCGTCAAGCAAGAGGAACTTTTACCGGCGCGATATCGTCTGAATAGTGAGCGAGTATAATATGTTGGGGCGAAATAATTCTGCGCGCGATCATACTTGGAGTGAGGAGCGATTGTCGGAATATTTGGACAATCGGCTTGCCGCCAATGAACGCGCGCACATCGAACAACATTTGCGCGACTGCGCGGATTGTCGCGCGGCGCTGGAATCGTTGCGCTGGACGATGGCGTTGGTCAAGCACGCGCCCGCGCCGGCGTTGCCGCGCGCGTTCACCTTGCCGGTGCCCGCGCCGCGCGCGCAACGATCTTCGTTCGCGTTCGGTTTCGCGCAATTCGGCGCCGCGCTGGCGACGTTGTTGCTGATCGCGGTGATCGGCGTGGATGTGATTACGCAATTCGGCGGTGGAATGAGCGCGCCAATGGCTTCGACCGCAAAAGAATTTTCCGCGCCCACGCTCGAAGTTGCCGCCGCGCCGCAAGCGGAAACGCGCGATCAAATGGACGCGGCTGCACCGACTGCCGCCGCCGTGGCGCGCCCGACGATGCCGCCCGCGCCGACCAAGGCGCCGATGCCAACTGCCGCGCCACCCGCTGCCGCGCCTGCGCCGATGAGTCTGATGCCGACCGCAACGATTTCGCATCCGGTGGGCGCAAGCGCGATGCAGACGCCGGATGGAAAAGGCGC
>VGOB01000053.1 GCA_016865935.1 Chloroflexota bacterium
AAGAGGATCCAAATAGAGTGAATTCGACAAAAGACGTCAAGTCGCGATTCAGACAAAAAACTTCGGCTGATCGCAGAACGCTGGACGGGTATTGGACAACCGTGAGACTTCGTCAAGGCGAAACTTGGCGAAATGAAGCTTTCGTGCCAAATTCTTTTCCTGGAATGTCAGATCTCCTAACGGGAGTGCCGGGTGCCGAGCGCGCGCTGGCAAAACACCGATAATCGCTCTTGGCATACTAGAACGCTAACACATTGACGTGTCACTATGTCCAGATTGGCAATCCGCAGGCAACTTTATCCAATCAGGTTCTCAAAAATCCCTGCCGCGCCCATTCCCCCGCCGATGCACATCGTCACCATTCCAAACTGTACGTTGCGCCGCTTCATCTCACCGATGAGTTGCACAGTCAGTTTTGCGCCAGTCGCGCCCATCGGATGACCCAACGCAATTGCGCCACCGTTGACATTTACGCGCTCCTCATCCATTTTCAATTCATGGATCACGGCGAGGGCTTGAGCGGCAAATGCTTCGTTCAGTTCGATCAAGCCAATATCGGCAAGCGCCAGCCCTGCCAACTTGAGTGCTTTGGGAACTGCCGCGAGCGGACCGATGCCCATCACTTCGGGACGGACACCTCCCACAGCAAAAGCAATCATTCGCACAAGGGGTTTGAGTCCCAACGCAGTTGCTTTTTCGCGTGCCATCATCACAACAGCCGCCGCACCGTCGCTCATCTGTGACGAATTGCCAGCCGTCACCGTTCCATTCTGTGCGAACGCCGGGCGAAGTTTGCCCAGCGCGTCGAGAGTCGTGTCGCGGCGCGGACCTTCATCCGTGTCGAAAACGTCCTGTTGAGTTCTGGGTTGCTCACCTTCCATTTCAGTGAAAGAGACATTCAGCGGGACGATCTCCTCTTTGAATTTGCCTGCGTCTTGCGCGCCGAGCGCGCGCTGATGACTGCGCAGACTGAACATATCTTGTTCTGCCCGAGTAATCCCGTACTCGCGCGCCACATTCTCGGCGGTCAACCCCATGCCGAGATAGACTCCCGGATATTCTGTTGCCAGATATGGATTGGGGGCGAGATGGTACCCTCCCATCGGCAAAATGCTCATTGATTCAGTCCCACCGGCAATGACTAGATCGTTCCAGCCGGACATTATTTGTTGTGCGGCAAATGCAATCGTCTGCAAACTGGATGAACAAAACCGATTGACAGTCACCGCCGGAATCGTGTGGGGCAACCCTGCCCGCAACATCGCGATGCGTGCCACGTTCAAACCTTGTTCACCTTCCGGCGTCGCGCAACCGATAATCGCATCATCTACGTCTTTCGGATCGAGACCGGGCGCGCGTGTCAGTGCCGCTTGGATGGCAACTGCCGCCAAATCTTCTGGTCGAACGGTACGTAGTTTTCCCCGTGGGGCTCTGCCCACCGCAGTTCGCGCACCTGAAACAATCACCGCTTCACGCATTGGATCAACTCCTATCGCATTTCAAATTGGGCTTTCTAATTCCGCAAGGGCTTACCCGTGTTCAAGAAATGCCAGATTCGCTCGCGCGTTTTTTCCTCACCACAAAGCGACAAGAATGCCTCGCGTTCAAGATCGAGAATATATTGTTCACTCACCCAGCCCGACGTCGTGAGATTACCCCCGCAAAGAACGAAAGCGAGTTTCTCCGCCACCTGGGCATCATACGCCGAAATATAACCGCCTTGAACCATTGTGTAGACGGCTACGCGGAAAGCTGCCAAGGCACGTTCACCTGCGGCGTAGATGATCTTGCCGCGTGCTGGCGGGCGATAATCTTGCGCCGCCATTTCAAGCACAGTGCGTTTTGCCTCGGCGATCTGATGATCGCGATGCATCACCACGCGATCCGCTGTGCCAAAAAATCCCTTTTGCCGAGCTTCTTCCGCGCTCGTGGCAACCTGGGCAAGCGCAATGGCTTCAAACACACGTTGCAATGGCGGCATCACATCCAGACCGACAGTTTGCATTACCGGCGACACAACGCGCCGGAGCATCTCTTTGCAACCACCGCCTGCTGGAATCAAGCCCATTCCCATTTCGACCAAACCAACGTACGATTCAGCATGCGCAACGATCCGTTGTCCTGCCATCGCAACTTCACAACCGCCGCCTAGCACATAACCGAACGGCGCAGTCACAACCGGTTTGGAGTTGTAACGCAAAGCCATAGTGAATTTTTGTAATTCACGCACCATCGTATCAATCTTCTGCCATTCGCCATCATTCGCCAGCAGACCAATCGCCATCACATTCGCGCCCGCCGAAAAGTGTTCGCCCTGATTGCCGATCACCAAGCCCGCAAAGTTCTGATTGACCTCTTCAATGGCTTGGCGCGCCAATTCGACAATCCCTTCATCGAGTGCGTTCATCTTGGTGTGGAATTCGAGACACGCCACACCATCGCCCAGATCGATCAACGACGCGCTGTCGTTCGATTGGATCACCTTGCGGTCTTTCAGAACAATGCACTGCGGGCTCGTTTGGATCGAACGATAATCTTCGACTTGGAGGTCGTAGTACTTGCCATTCTTGTAAAAAGTGGGGTGACCGGTGGCCAGCATTTCCTTGACCCACGCGGCAACTTTCAATCCCGCGCGTTCCATCTGCGCTACGGTTTCGGCGACACCTAGCGCGTCCCAGGTTTCAAAGGGGCCCAACTCATTCGCGAACCCCCACCTTATCGCGTTATCCACTGCGACGACATCATCTGCGATTTCAGGAATTCGATTGGCAGCATACGCAAGCGTCCGCAATGTCGTCGCACGTAAGAATTGCCCGGCGCGATCATTTTGCGTCGCGAGAAAACGCAAGCGTTCGGGGAGCGATTCGTACATCTCCGCGTTCAACAGGGAGTCGTAATGAATGGGCTCTTGCGGCTTGTACTCCAGCGTCTTGAGATCGAGCACATGGTACTCTCGACCTTGTTCGGTCTTGACTTGCTTGTAGAAACCTTGCCCGGCTTTGTTGCCTAGCCAACCTCGCTTGACGATCTCGCGCATAAATTCCGGCACGCGCCATTCTTCGCGTGTCTCGTCGTCGGGAATCGCCGGGTAGGTGTTCTCGACCACATGCAAGGGAATATCAATGCCAACCAGATCGAGCAGACGGAAGGTCGCTGTCTTTGGTACTCCCACAAGCGGTCCAGTGAGATCGTCCACCTCATTGACCTTGTAATCATTTTCGTACGCGTACCGCCAGCGCACCAAGCCTGCGTACGTCCCGATGCGATTCGCGATAAAGTTCGGACGATCCTTGCACAGCACAACACCTTTGCCCAATGTGGTTTCGCAAAACCGCGTGACGAACGTGAGAATCTCGCGCGAGGTTTGCGGCGTTGGAACGACTTCAAGGAGTCTGAGATAGCGCGGCGGATTGAAAAAATGCGTGCCGAGAAAATGTTGCTTGAATGAATCAGAACACGATGCTGCGATAGCGGCAATCGGAATGCCCGACGTGTTCGTGGAGACGATGCTGGTGGGTTTGCGGATTGCGTCTAGGCGCGTCATCAACGCGCGCTTGATCTCTAGGTTCTCGACAATCGCTTCGAGAATCCAATCGGCTTCGCGCACCCGGTCAAAGTGATCTTCAAGATTACCGACAGTGATCCGCTCAACGGTTTGTGGAGTGAAAAGCGCGGCGGGTTTGGCTTTTTTCACTGCCTCCAACCCTGCGCTAACGATTCGGTTGCGTACGGCGGGATGATCGAGCGTCAGCCCCTTTTTCTCTTCCTCCGGTGTCAGCCTGTTTGGGACGATGTCGAGCAGATCTACCGAGATTCCGACATTCGCAAAATGCGCGGCTAGCGCACTGCCCATCGTCCCAGAACCAATTACTGCAACCCGATTGATCGAAGGTGTCATTGTCTTTTCCCTTTTTTACAAGTTTTCTCAGAATGCCGCGACCGATGCGCTCGCCTCGATTATCTCAGCAACTTCGGCTGGGTCGATCACCTGCACGCCAGCGATAAGATTTGACTCGGATAATCCACGCGCCTGCAAATGGCCAGTCAACGCGTAAATCGGTGCGCCCTCCTTGCTCAATTCGTTGAGCATTTCCGTGTTGTAGCCGGGGTTGTCGAGTAAGTTGAAAACACCGTCTTCGATACACAGCAATTTGGCATCCATACCTCCCATAAATGTTGCATATACCGTTCGAATGCCTAGCGTTGACAATTCTTCGCCTTTTGGTCGCCGCACAATCACGCACAAAGATGTGATCATTCGTACTCTCCACTAATGTCCGAAGGTTAGCAAGACATCGGACGTCAAAAGAAATTTGGTGAAGGATTGCCCGACATCCCCCCACTTGATTCCGACGCGGTACGCGTCGCCTTCAGTGCCGCGTCCGTACTCGGTGGTGTGGCACGTGGCGATCTCCGCACCCATTGCCGCGATCTTCTCCAAGCGCGGACCGATCTTGCCAATATCCATATGTGCCTGCAAGCGCGCGTTCATATGTGATGCGCCTTGAACAGGATGCTCTTGATTCGCCAGATTGCATCCGTTCCCGTAGAGAAATATCTTGACGCCATAGCCCTTACTTAACGCCGCTTCAGCCAAATTCACGGCAAAGAGCGCATCCTCATTTTCTTGATAGCCCGAAAGCAAATTGATCGTCAAGTTCTTGCTCATCCCCGTCTCCTAAATACAGACGACCTGATCGTGCTCCTCCATCACCAGTTCCACAATGCGGTCATAATCAACCACTTGGCACTCGGGCGCACGTTCAATCGCGCGAGTTTCCAGAGCATCTTGCGCGACGTAGATGTGTGCGATCCCTGCTTGATGAAATTGATCCTGCATCGATGAGGTTGCGTAAAACGCAGCGTCTTGCGTGAGCAGAACCTCTTTATCCACATCGCCGCCCAGCAATTTGATCAAGCCGATTGTGTCCGGCTGGGTCTTGTTCAAGAGAAACAGCATGCCCCATACTCCTCACACGCGTCGAATCGCGTGCTCAACTTCGATGCCTTGTGGCAGAGAGTACGTCACAAGCGATCCAAGTTCTAGTTCTGTTTGCACCCGTTTGAATGCTGGTTCATCTTGATCGGCTAAACCAACCTCAAGTTCCAATGCGATTCGCGTATAGTGTGTGCGGAAAATTTCATCCTTTTCTTTTTGGATACTAGCCCGCGCAACCAGCGATTTAATGGTTGCGCCTTCGCGGATCAGCGCGTTCGCAAAGGTATTGGTGTAGCAAGCAAGGACGGCAGCACAAAGAAAACGTGCGCCAAAGTGTTCCACGGTTCGTTCTTCTTTGGAGAGCGCACTCCAATCAATCTGAATCTCGGGTAATGATTTGGCGCCAGTGCTAAAATGGAGAACGTTGCCGTCATTCTCGCGACGAAAATCTACATGGACGCCGATACCTGGTTTATCGAGTAGCATTTCTTTTCCTCCCGGAATGGGTGTGTTTGCGTGCAGGACGACTTGTTCTGCCCCCACGCGATTTTGATGGGCTAGATTCTTTTAACTTGAAATTCGGGTCCGCAAATGCTTGATAGATGACCGCGCCCTCAGCGTGTTCTGGCACCGGCAAATCCATCAAGTAGCAAAGTGTCGGCACTAGATCGGTTAAGTGGATGGTTCGTTGTAAGTGGACGCCTTTCTTGATCCCAGGTCCATTCATCACGAAGAGCCCTTTCAATCCACCCACGCCCCATTCCGCTGTGGGCAGTGCCTGTCCGTGCTGACCTCCGAACCAGGGATACACCGCGTAGATGACATCGCCCACTCCGTCGCCGTATAATCCCAGAATGCGCGCGTCCTTTTTTGCGAGCGCCAGCGCGACCGGACGCTTGCCGGTTTCCGGATCAACGTAGGTCACCAACGCGTCGATGATTTGCTGTTGAACGCGTTCGTACTCGGCTGGCTCGACAATACCATCGGGGTCGCGCCCCTTCAAATTGACGTACACGTAAATCTCGCGTTGCGGAAACGCTTTCGATTTGGAAACATCGGGCATCTGCAAACCGACTTTGAGAAATTTCTTGTCAATGCCCGCCAGTTCCAGATCCACCGATTCCTGCATCGCCGTCAGTCCCGCTGCGACGAGCGGCACGTATGGATCGAAGAGTGGTCCTTCGGGAACTGCGCCGTGATCGGAAACGAGTACGACCAACGTCTCTTCGTCCAGCCCTTTGAGAATCTGCGCGATCATGCGATCCTGACTTTGGTAAATTCGCAAGTGGGTATCCCACGCGCGGCGACGTTTTTCCTCGTCAGGGCAAAGCGCCGGATCCATATCGGTCAGCAGAATGTGATACACCCAGTCTGGTGGATGTGAGTGCATGAAAAACACATCCCAATCGCGTTTTGCCAGTAGACAGGTCGCTGCATCGGCAAGCCATTGCGACAACTGCTCGTTCAGTTCAACGTACGTATCGAGATCAATCCAGCCCATCGTGTACGCACGAATCCCACCGCCTGGCGCAAATGTGCCTGTGGGGGAAATAATGTGCTGCGCGATTTCCGGTGGAGCACTCCAGCCGGATGTTTCACCCATTGCTGTGATGAACAGCCGGAAATCTTCCGCCTCTGGCGATAACTCGATCAGTTTGCATCGGAAAAAGACTTGCTTGGTCGAATCATCGTGCATCTTGATGAACGTGATGATCTTGGGACTCCATTCGCCAACCTTTAGCGTGCAAAACGCGTGTGCGAAATCTTTATCCGGTGACAGGGTGACGGAATCATAATCGTCGCCCGTTGTCTTGCGAACGAGAACATGCCAGGTTGCCGGCGCGGGAAAATTCCGTGCGCGGGGAAACATCATCTCAACCGACATTTCGAGCGGAGTATCACCCATCTCTGGGACATTCGTCCAATCCTGTGCGGGTTGGAACATCCCGCGCATAGACATTGGATAAATGCCTGTCGTGATCAGTTGATCCCAACACAAATCATGTTCTGTCTCTAACGCCGGTAGGTTGTCGCGATACTCGGCAATCGTCAATCCCGCGCCGCCGACCATCACGCCGTTTTTCATCTGGGGGGGCCACGACCCCGGATAGTTGAGCACGACGCATTTTTTGCCCGCGCGATCGGCCGCGTCCCACAAAAATTCGGCTTGGCAGTACGCACTGTTGAATCCTTGCATCGTGTTCATATTTTCCGGAGTGGTGCCGGGACGGTGCAAGTGAAAATCGGTGACCTGATGCGTCCCGGGCCACGCGCCGGTCGCAATCGTCGCCCAGTTAGGTGGCGTCACGGTGGGGAAAGGAACTAGGCAGTTTTCGGCGATGACGCCACCCGTGATCAATTTTTGGATGGTGGGCAAATGCCCCTCGGCGATATGTTGTTGGATCAGATGGGGAATCGCGCAATCCAAGCCGATGACGGCAACGCGTTTGGGTTTGGCAAACATTACAGAATCTCTCCTCTCGTCTTCAATCACTTTGCGCGAAGGTTGTTTGAGCAATCTGTTGCGCCACTCTGGGCGGGATATTGAATTCCATCTGGAGCGAAGTGCCTTTGGAATCACCGACAGTCAGAAACTTGACGCGGTCGCCCCGCGTGACGCGCTTGGTGATCATCAAGGGTGTGGCGTCACTGTATACGATCCGTTCTAGCAGCAGTGCTGGCATACCAACTACCGCCTCCATCTGCGTCGCTTCAAATTCACTGATGAGTACCGGCTCAATCGTCAAAACGTAGTTCGTTGGATGCAAGCCAGATTGTTCAGTGATGTAGTTGAGCACGTTGGTATGCTCAAGTGACTGCTCCAACAATCCCGGCGCCTTGATGGCTGGCACGTATAGGGTTTCGAGCGCGACCGGCTCTCCGTTCGCCAAACGCAATCGCATAACGATGAAGATTTCATCGGTTGGGTTTAGTTGGAGTGTCGTGGCGATCCGTGCTGACGGACATTGTTCACGGATCGCGTTGATGATGCGCGTGCCCGGTTTCAACCCTTGAGCGCGCATTTGTGGAGTCAAACTCGGTTCGACTGCAAGTTTAGGACGCGC
Organism: Chloroflexota bacterium; assembly: GCA_016865935.1. Lineage (GTDB taxonomy): Bacteria > Chloroflexota > Anaerolineae > UBA4142 > UBA4142 > VGOB01. The sequence goes on from VGOB01000053.1 coordinate 8,005, forward strand.
GACGAACGTGCCCTTGCCTTGCTTGCGCGTGACGAGCCCCTCCATTTCCAATTCTTGCAACGCCTGCCGGACGGTCGAGCGACTCACGGCATAGGTCTCTGCCAAATCTCTTTCTGTGGGCACTTCTTGTCCGACTGCCCACGCCCCGCCTTTGATCTGCTCTTGCAAAATCTCTTTGAGTTGATAATACAACGGCACGACACTGTGCTCATTTAATTGCACCATTAGCTCCTTTCCTGACCTTTCCTTCGGCTGTGCTCGGGACAAGGCTCGCTACGATTTCGGCGCGCAATTCGGCTTTAGCCACCTTGCCGGTGGTCTGGCGCGGCAGAGTCGTGCGGAACAGAACCGACCGCGGGCACTTGAACGCTGCCAGATTCTGCCTGCAATAGCCGATGATTTCTTCTTCGGTTGCCGCAACTCCGGGTTTGGGAATAATTGCCGCGCACACCGACTCGCCTTGATACGCATCCGGCACGCCAACCACCGCCGCTTCCAACACCGCAGGATGTTCTTGCAGAACTTGTTCGATTTCTTTTGGATACACGTTAAAGCCGCTGACAATGATCATTTCTTTCTTGCGCCCAACGATGTACAAATATCCATCCTCGTCCATCCGACCGATGTCGCCAGAATGAAACCAGCCATCCCGCCACGCGATCCGTGTTTCCTCCGGCAGATTCCAATATCCTGCCGTGATATTATCACCGCGCACGACGATTTCGCCCGGCTGACCCGGCGGCACATCGTTGTCATTTTCATCCACGATCCGCATGGCGATACCCGGCAACGGTTTACCTACCGACCCTGGTTTCGATACTGGTCCCGCTTGATTCGAGGCAAGGGTGGGACTGGCTTCGGTCATTCCATACCCTTCGAAGACGTCAACTCCTGTAATCACTTTTAACCGTTCCAACAACGCGACCGGTAATGGTGCCGAGCCGGATGATACATTTCGCAAGGTCTTGAGGTTGTGTTGATCAATGTCGGGTAAATTCGCGATGGCGATGAACATCGGCGGCGCACCGTGAAATTCAGTGGCGCGATATTTCTCGATCAATTCGACGGCTTGCCGCGCATCAAAGCGCTCCATCAATATGATCTTGCCCCCACCCAACAATGTGAGATTCAAACCAATCGACAAGCCAAAGGAATGAAACAGGGGCAGTGCTACCAGATTGACGCTATCGGGATAATCATCAAAGCGCGGCATCTCGACCAGTTGCCGGATGTTGGAAAGAATGTTGCGATGGGTCAACATCGCGCCCTTGGGCGTGCCCATTGTCCCGGAAGTGTAGGCGATCATTGCCAGATCGTTTTCAGTCACCCGAATTTCGAGCGGCGTTTCCGGCGCGCGCGCGATCAGTCCATCCATCTCGATCGTACTGGATTGAGGCTTGCCCTTGACGATGATTTTGAGTTCAGGCAATTCGGCTTGCGTTTGGAGCACTCCGGGCAAAAACATATCGGTAGTGACGATAGCTTGTACGCCGGCATCCTTGAGCATCCAGCCGATCTCTCGCGCGCGATACATCACATTCAACGGCAGAACGATCGCGCCAAGCGCGAGAATGGCGTAGTAGGCGACTGGGAAATCCGGGTGATTCGGTAGCAGAATGGCAACGCGGTCGCGCGGTTGGATTCCCAAGGAAGCAAGCCCGTGCGCCAGTCGGAAAGTCCGCGCGGCGATTTTGCCGTACGTGTATTCTTGCCCGTTGAACACAAGCGCTATTTTGTGAGGATATTCTTGCGCCGATTCAAAGAGAACTTGCGGGATAATTTTGACACTCGCGCGATCCAATTTGATTGTTCCCATGATCGAATCCCGGGTTACTGTCCAAGAAACCTTGCCAACTCATCTTCGGTTACAAAACCATCCAGATCGTCGTCGGCGTCAGCAAAATTAGCCCGGTTTGCTTCCGGCACCTCCCCGCGCGAGAGTTTGCCGTCTTGGTTTGTATCCCATCGTTTGAAGAACGTTTTTGCCTGTTCGCGTGCCCTGGCTGCCCGGTCTGGCGAAATAATTTCCTCGGGGGGCACGGGCACGTAATGTGCTGCCGTCGCGGGATTGCCTCCAACAGTGGACAAGAAATTGACCACCGCCTCAGTGGGAGGATCCTTCTCCAACCCCAACTGACGGTTCAGACTCGCGTGAGTCTTGTTGGCAGCCGAAAAAACTTCTGCCCTGATGCCGGCAGCGCGTAGTTTCTCTGCCATGTTACGGGAATTGACCGCACTATCCTGCCGATCTGCCACGTACACCAACAGGAACGGAGGAACGCCTCTACCGCGTGATACCCAGGTGATCGGGGACGCCTCGGTCCATATTTTCGGGTTGCTAGTGAAAGCACCTTCATACAGTTCATTTCTTACGCCGCGCGATCGCGCCTCTTCCATCACAGAGTTGATGTCAAAAGCGGCGGAATCAAGCGGAATGCAACCTTTGGTAACGGACAGGTTCTTACCCAGGGCTTGAAGATAGTTTTCGTTGGTAGTCACTAATGTCGCAAGGTGGGCACCCGCTGAATGACCGGAGACAAAGATGCGTCCTGGATCGCCGCCATATTTGGAAATATTATCCGAAGTCCAGGCAATCGCTTTTGCCACATCCTCGACGTTGGTCGGGAACTGAATTTCCGGCACCAGCCGATAGTTGATACTGACAAAAATGTATCCACTTGCCACAAAGAACTCCGGCTTGTATTTGACCGCCGTGGTCTTGTCTCCCGTCGCCCAGCCGCCACCGTGAATGAAGAGCATCACCGGAGCGCCCTTTAGGTTTTCTGCGCCATAGATATCGAGACTGGTTGCCGCCGGGTTGGGGCTGTTCGCGCCATAGTAATTGAGATCGAGCCATTTTGTAATTTTCGGTGTTTGGCGCGACGTTGTACTTGCAGGCGAAGATGTTGTCGGAGTATCCAGCCCATTGCACGCTGCAAGCACAATGAGCGTAAGGACAGTGAGGAGCCAAATGATTCTACGCATAGAATCCTCATCAGCGAATCAGTAGCACCGCGCGTTGGCACAAATCGTCACCCTTTGACGGCGCTACTGACTCACGCATCATCTATTTCACGTTCGCGGCAAGTGCGTCGCCAATCGCCTTGATGTCCACCTTGAGTGGTCCAGACTGCGCCGCATAGACGATGCTTCCATTCGCGTCGATGATAAACACCGCGACCGGACTTTCGACGCCGAATGATTTGAACAATGCCATCGACGCGTCGTACACGACAGGGAATTTGTAACCAAGTTGTTGCAAGAATGCTTTTGCCATCGGTACCCCCGGAATCTTGCGGACGATGGTCACAACCTCGACCTTGTCTTGCACTTTGGCGGCGAGCGCTTTGAGCGCAGTCGTTTGAGCCGGATCAACGCTGTCTGGCGCAAAAACCAGGCAGACGGCTTTCTTGCCTTTGTAGTTTTCCAGATCAACTTCTGGCCCGGTCAAATTCATTCCCTTGAATGTTGGGGCAGGTGTGCCCACTGTTAGTAAAGCCATCTTTTCCTCCTTGATTTGTTATCGTCCCACAAACTTGGGGGGACGCTTTTCCTTGAATGCAGTGAATCCTTCCAATGCATCTTCAGTTTCCCAGACCATCTCAACACCCTCCGTCTCGATCTCCAATCCTTGCGCAAACGGCATATCGGCGCCACGCAGGACAGCGTGTAGGATCGCGCGTTGTGCCACGGGCGCGCCCGTGGCGAGTTCTTTCGCCAGCGCGAGTGTCGTCGGCACTAGTTCAGCAAGTGGAACGACGCGATTGACTAAACCGATATTCAGGGCTTCGGCGGCGGTGATGCGCCGGGCAGACAAGAGCAGATCGAGCGCGCGGGTCTTGCCAACGAGTCGCGCAAGGCGCTGTGTGCCACCCCAACCGGGAATGATGCCGAGTTTCACCTCTGTCAGTCCAAAGACCGCGTTATCTGCCACGATACGAAGATGGCTACTCAAGGCAAACTCGCACCCACCGCCCAGGCAGTACCCGTGAATCGCGGCGATAACTGGTTTGGGGAAATTTTCTATCGTGCGAAAATCATCTGCCGCTTTGGCAAATGGATTTTCGACATTAAAGAACTCGCCCACATCCGCGCCTGCCGAAAAACCTCTCTCGCCCTCGCCCTTGAATACGACAACGCGGACAGCCGGGTCATCCACCCATCGCGCGAAACCATCGTAAATCTCATCCAGCATTCGCGTGGTCAGCGTGTTCAAGGGTGGGTGCTGTAGCGTTACAAGGGCAACGCCGTCGGTGATCTCTACCTTGATGTTGGTCAAGTCCATTTTGGCTCCATTCAATTCAACCGATAGTAAATCAACTCACCGCGTGATTGTGGAATCACTCGCCCTTGTTCCCCCAGCAGATCGAGATGCCCGATCACTTCGGAGAATGCCAGTAAGGTATCTGCCGGTTTGAGATTTGGAAAGACCGCACCGATGAGTTGATACGCCGTTTGTGCGCCCCCCACTAGTATTTGTGCGATTTGATCGGCGCGGGCTTGATACGATTGAAGACGCTGAGCGATCAATGCGCGATGATCGTCGGTGATTGGCTCGCCGTGACCAGGTAAAATCAGCCGGACAGGCAATTCCGCGATTCGGCGTAATGACGCGAGATACTCGACCAAACTGCGACGGCGCTCCCGATTGCCGTTTGTAGATAGTTCGACAAACGGATTGGACGAGATCGTTTTCAACAAATGATCACTCGACAACAGACATTGTTGTTCGGGTTGATACAAGCAGACGAGTCCTCCAGAATGACCGGGCGTATGCAACACGCGCCAGGTTGCCCCATTCAAAGCCAGTTGATCGCCCTCCTCCAACACTCCGGCGACTGGCACGGCTTGGCAATACCGCGCCAGGTTATTTCCTAAACCGGAGAGTGCATCGCGCAACGCGCTCGGGATGCCGTTTTGGAGGGCGAGGCGATCCAAGAAGGGGGCATCCGCCGCCCACGTTTGCGGAAACTCGGTAAGCCATTCAGCATTGTTCCGATGTGTGAATACTCGCGCGCCAGACTCGGCGACGATCTGCGCCGTCAAGCCGCAATGATCCAGGTGCGTGTGGGTGACGATGATCCGCCGAATATCGCAGACTTGGAATCCTCGCGTCGCGAGCTGTTGGCGCAAGGATTCCATTGTGCGACTGGTCTGCGTACCGGTATCCACCAGGGTCAACTCGTCTCCCTCGAAGAGATAGACATTGACCGGTCCCACCGGGAAAGGAGTCGGCAAAGCAAGGACGTGTGGCATCCCGTTACGGCTTTTTGTTCACTTTGAGTTTTTCAGTGATCGGATAGAAACTGGTGTGACTCGCTTTGTACTCATAGCCGACATCCACATACGACTGGCGTGCAAAGATATTCGGCGTGTATGAGCCCGGCAACAGGATGGCATCCTGGGAAAGCTTCTGTGCGATTTCTTTGTAGATTTGGGTCCGCTTTGTCACATCGAATTCTGTGCCGGCTTTCCGGATCAACTCTGCCACCTTGTCATAGTTGGTTAACACATAACGTTCGGTGCCCGGGAGGAACGATCTTGCAAACATCATATAGGGATCGGGTTCGACATTGATGTTGTACGGTGTAAAGGGGCGGTTTTCTCCGTTGAGACTCTTTTGGAGCCAGGTCGCATTGTCTACGGTGACCAGTTCCAGTTGGATATTCACCCGTTTGAGTTGATCCTGAACGTAGGTCATTCCCTGAACCCAACCCGGATTATTGGACACAAAGACAGAGAGTTTGAATCCATTGGGGTAACCCGCGTCCGCCAAGAGTTGCTTGGCTTTGGTTGGGTTATAGTCGTATTTGACGATGCCTTCTTCCGTGTACCCCAACGTGCCGGGCAGGCTCAAGAATCCGGATGAGGTAACCGTGTAGTGTTCGGCGCCGGGAAATTTCAGTTCGTCCACAAAGGTTGCCATATCGGTTGCGTAGGCAACCGCTTGGCGCACGCGAATATCATCCATCGGCTTTTTGGATGGATCAACAAAGGTCCACGTTGCACCGCCAGGTAACACAAAGTCAAATTTCTTACCGGCTTTGGTCAACTCTTGGGCATACTGCTTGACATCACCAGCATAGGCTGCCAAGTCGAGTTTGTTGGACATGAATGCCGCATGCCGCGCGGTTTCGTCGGCGATAAAGAGTAGTTCGATTCGCTTGACGTTCGGCGAGCCGCGAAAATACTCTTCGTTCGCTGTCACGACATACTTCTGCTTGGGGGTGTAACTCTCGAATTGGAACGGTCCCGAGCCGATCATATATTGGCCGAAATCTTTGCCGTACTTTTCGAATGCCGTCTTGGAGATGATCACCGAATCGCGATCAACAATGTTCTGCAGGAAGAACGGGTCGGGTGCCTTGGTCTTGATGGCGACGGTGTACTTGTCAACAACGGTCACACTGTCCACTTTGATCCGATCGGGCATTCTACCGCCGGTTTTGGGATCCAGCATCCGTTCAAAACTGAATTTCACGTCATCGGCGGTTACCTCGCCAAAACCTTTGTGCCATTTGACGCCCTTGCGCAGATTGAACGTCCACGTCAATTTGTCGTCGGAGATTTTCCAGCTCTCTGCCAGGTCTCCTTCGATTTTGAGTACGTCAATGGTGCCGGGGTAATACCGGACAAGGTGATTGAAGATCCATTCCTGAACCCACAGCCCGGTGATTTGACGCCCATTGTGTGGATCGGCGGTACCCACATCACCCAACGACGAGCCGATGAGCAAGGTCTGATCGGTACTTGCTGCCGGGGGGCTGGTTGGCTTGGCTTGCGTGGCAGTTGCCTTCGTGGGTTCAGCCACGGCGGTTTTTCCCGCTTCGGTTGGCTTGCCTGCGGGCGCGGGCTCGGTCGGCTTGGCAGTCGGTGCAGGGCTTGGGCCTGCACAAGCCGATGCCACAAGCACGATCAGCAGTGTCAGAACGGACAAGATGAGCAAACGTCGGTCGAACATTCTTCCTCCTTTGACTTTTGCAGTGATTTTCACTGCGCGCGAATTCTTCCGCGCAATCTGGGATCGAGCGAGTCGCGTAGCGCATCGCCCAAAATATTCAGCACGATCACGGTGATCGTGAGAACCACCCCAGCCGTCAGCGAGATCCATGGCGCGCTGGGGAGATTACGCAAACCCTCTTTGAGTAAACCACCCCAACTTGACATTGGCGGCTGGATTCCCAGCCCTAGAAAACTGATACTGGCTTCAATCACTATCGCGTGACACACTTGGAGTGTGGCAATCACAATAAGCGGCGGAACCACCTGCGGAATGATGTGCGAGAAAATGATGATCCGGTTCGGCAAACCGAGCGCACGCGCGGCTTGAATGTATTCGCGTTGCTTGATCACCAACACTGGCGCACGCGCTAATCGAATCAAGCGGGGTGTCATCGAAATGCCAATTGCGACGATGAGTGTCTGAAAGCCACTGCCGAGTGCTGCGACCATCAACAAGCCAGTGATGATCATCGGAATCGCCATCATAACATCGACAAACCGCATCACGACCAATTCGAGTCTACCGCCTAGAAAGCCAGCGGAAACCCCGAGCGTGACGCCGATGAGCATCGCAAATGCCGTCGCCAGAAAGCCGATGGCTAGAGACACGCGCGCGCCATAGATGACGCGGCTCAAAACATCACGCCCGTAGTAATCCGTGCCGCAAAGGTGATCCAGTGTAGGCGGCTTGTTGCGATTACGAAAATTCTGCAGGTCCGGATCATACGGCGCGACGAGCGGCGCAAAAATCGCCAACAAGGTAATCACCACCAGCACGATCACGGCAATGCGTACATCGGGACGTTGCCAGATGGATTCCGAACGCGTTGGGATGCATTCGTCTATGGAAATCGGGCTGATGCGGGCAGTGACTCGTTTTCTGAATCGTTTAGGTAAAAGCATATGAACCTGTGGCGTCTAGCGATAGCGCACGCGGGGATCAATCAATCCATAGGCAAGATCAACGAGCATATTGCTTGTGGCGACGAAGAAACTGAACACAACAATTGTTCCCTGCACGACTGGGAAATCGCGCCCGGAGATGGCTTCGACTACCAGACGTCCCATCCCGGGACGCGTGAACACCGTCTCGATCAACACGGCTCCGCCGATGACCTGTCCCAGTTGATTGCCCAGGATCGTGACGACTGGAATCAAGGCGTTCTTCAAGGCGTGCGTGAACACAACCACGCGTTCGCGCAGGCCTTTCGCGCGTGCCGTTCGGATGTAATCCTCGTTGAGAACTTCGAGCATATATGAACGGGTAAAACGCATCATATGCGCGGCTTTGGGGATACCCAGCGCCAACGCCGGTAGAATCAATGCGTGCAAAATATCCCACGGCTGATTCCATTCACCCGCGCCAACAATCGGAAACGCACCTATCCAAAACCCAAAGACGAGCAGCAAGATGATCGCAACGAAAAATGGCGGCGTGGCAATGAAACTGACGCCGATAATTCGGCTCAGTGAATCGAACCAGCCATTGCGTTTGACCGCCGCCATCACTCCCAACGGAACTCCGATAATCAGCCCCGTCGCAATCGCCGCCAATGCCAGTAGAACAGTATGGGGGAGCATCATCGCGATCATTTCTGCAACCGGTCTTTTGGACTGCAATGAAACGCCGAGATCGCCTTGAATGAAACTGGAGAGGTAAATTGCAAATTGCTCGTACAGGGGACGATCAAATCCCAATTCGTGGCGAGTCTGTTCAACGATTTCCGGCGGTGCTTCTCCGCCGAGGACGGCGTACACGGGATCACCCGGTAAAACGCGCAATGCAAAAAAGACAATCGTCAATACAGCGAACGCAGTGAGAAATAAGTAGACCACACGCAACAGAATGTACTTGGTCATCTGGTCACCTTCCCCGAGCGACTGAAGTGACACATGACATAGTGGTCGTCAGAAACAGCGTCAAACCCCGGTTCCACGCGCGCACAAATTTCCTCTTTCAGCCAACAACGCGTGTGAAAGCGGCAGCCCTTTGGAAGACGGGTGGGCGTGGGCACATCGCCGGACAAGATAATTCGTTCAGGCTGATTCGAGGGATCAGCCACTGGAATTGCCGAGAGGAGTGCTTGGGTGTACGGATGCAGGGGGTGTGCATAAATTTCTTCTGTCCTGCCCAATTCTACAATTTTGCCCAGGTACATAATCGCCACGCGATCCGAGATGTGTTTGACAATACGGAGGTCGTGCGAGATGAATAGAAAAGTCAAAGCGAGTTGTGTTTGTAGATCTTGCAATAAATTGATGATCTGTGCTTGAATGGAGACATCGAGCGAGGAAACTGCTTCATCACAGACGATAAACTGGGGACCCAAACACAACGCCCGCGCGATGACGATGCGTTGACGCTGCCCCCCGCTGAATTCGTGTGGATAACGATTCATGCAGGCAACCGGCAAACCGACAAGCGACAGCAACTCTGCCACGCGTTCGCGGGCGCGGCGACGCTCAACGATCCGGTGGTACGCCATCGGTTCGCCGAGTGCCTGCTCAACTGTTTTGCGCGGGTTCAACGAATCGTACGGATCTTGGAAAACGATTTGCATCTGGCGGCGCAACGCGAGCATCTGTTTCTCGGACGCGCCCACCACGTCGTGACCATCAAAAACAACTCGCCCGCCATCAGGTTCGTACAGACGGAGAATTGTCTTACCTGCCGTTGTCTTGCCGCAGCCGCTTTCACCGACCAGTCCGAGCGTCTCGCCGCGCCGCAGATCGAACGTCAGTCCATCAACGGCTTTGAGGGTTTGGATTTTGCGACCCAACCAACCTTTGCGAACCTGAAAATACTTTTGCAGGTTTTCCACGCGTAAGAGAGCTGGGACTTGCTTGTCGAGATTCATCTTCGAGTCTCAAGGATTCCTGCGAGGTTGTGATGACCTCGCAGGAATCAAACTCACTACGCACAATCATGTTTATCCCAGTTCGTGCCGCTCTCGCCCGCAAGCGACTTTTCCATTCGTGCCAAGCCTTCGCGCAAGGTCTTGGTCTCCTTCATCTTAAAGTTGGCATCTTGGAATGCTTGGTAGAGCACCGCACCTTCGGCGGCTTCTGGCAATGGCAAATCGAGCAGGTAGCAAATCGTCGGGACGACATCGGTGATCCACGCGGTTCGTTTGAGCATCTCACCTTTCTTGATGCCAGGACCATTCAAGACCAGCAACGCGCGAAGCGAGCCAATCCCATAGTCCGCGGTGGGCAAAATGTTCCCGTGTTGTCCGCCGTACCAAGGATAGATTGCATAGATCACGTCGCCGACCAACTCGCCATAGCAACCGAAGGGACGCGCATCCTCGCGGCGGAGTGCTAGCGAAAACGGACGTTTGCCAGTTGCAGGATCGACATAGGTCATCAGTGTGTCAATGATCTCTTGCCGCACTTGCTCGTATTCTTCACCCGGTTCGATGATACCGTGTGGATCGCGCCCCTTGAGGTTGACGAAGATATGCACTGTGCGCTGGGGCATCACTTTTGTCTGCGTCCAGTCCACTTGCGCTTTGTAGAGCGCTTCAAAACCGCCTTCTCCGCCTCCCGCGCCTTTGAGCGCTTGCGACATATCAGAACCAGAATCAAGCGGCTTGATGAGATTCTTGGCGAGCAAGGACTGGAGAAGCGGCACCGGCGCGCCCGATGCCACCGCACCGTGATCGGACACGAGCATCACCAAGGTCTCTTTCCCGGCGGCGGCGACGATGCGGCCGATCATTTCGTCAAGACTCTGATAGATTTTGCGTTCGGCGTCCTCCGCCATTTTGTTGATCTCTGGGTCGGGGGTATGGATTGGATCCATAAACGAGATGTACGCGTGATAGATCCAATCGGTCGCGTGAAAGTGCATAAAGAACAAGTCCCATTCCTTGTTCTTGATCAAGTACTCGGCAGACTCGCCAAGAAAAACGTTCTGCAGATTTTGGGTTTCCGTGTAGGTGTCCAGATCGACCCACTGCTGACGAAAGGCGCGCAAGCCGCCCCCGCGCAGCGAGCAATCCCCCTTTGTATTTGCGATCAATTCTGCCGCGATGTTCTCGGGCATACTCCAGCCGGTTGTTTCCGCGACGCCGGTCATATACACACGGAACATTCCGGCATCTTCCGAGAGTTCGACGATTTTGGCGCTAAAGATGCCTTGCTTTACCTCACCCTCGGTTGTCTTCGCCGTGACCGGAATGCGTTGCTTCCATTCACCCAGTCTCAGCGTGAAGAAGGCGTCCTTATAGTTCTTGGTCGGCGATAAGGTCACGCGATCGTACCCTTTACCCTGACTGTCCTGAACCAGCAGGTACCATGTGACCGGCTCAAACTCATAGGTACTCCCGGGAAATGTCATCTGAAATTCGGCTTCGAGGTCGGCTTGATTTTTTGATGCCGAAACATTATCCCAGTCAGATGCCTCTTCGAATGAAATCTTGACACCGCCGCGCCGATACTGCATCGTCGAAACGATCTGATCGCCACACAGCGAGAACTTGGCTTCGGTGTTGGGTAACTCGGGCGTGCGCCAATCATTGATGATGTTGCTATTGCCGCCGACGATGATCCCTTGCTTCAAACGCGAGGGCCAACTGGAGGGCCAATTGAGGACAATGGATTTCTTACCGGCTTTTTCAGCGGCTTCCCAGATATTTTCCACCAGACAATCGTTGCGGTTGAAACCTTGATGGGTGCCCGACATATCGAGTCCATTGCCAGGTTTCCAGACGTGATAATCGGTAATGCCGTGTGTGCCGGGCCACGCGCCGGTCGCGAGCGTAGTCCAGTTGGGGGGAGTAATCGTTGGGTACGGCACCAAGCCGTTCTGCGCCATGACGCCTGTGCGGACGAGTTTCGCAATATTGGGGATGCTTCCTTCTTCGATGAGTTTTAACACGCGCGTCGGCGCGGCGGCGTCCAAACCAATCACGCATACTTTTTTGGGTGTTTTCATTTCTGCCTCCTGATTATTGAATCTCGTACTCGATGTGGATTCCTTCATCAATCGAATAAGTGACCAGACAGCCATTCTGCATCAGCAAACGACATTTTTCGAGAATGGGTTGGTCTTTCTCTTCGACCTCCACTTTGATTTGAATCGTGATCATTGTGATTTTGGTGCGAGCATGAAAGTCACGCCCTTTTTCGGCGATGGCGCGACCGGTGAGTGATTTGATTTTTGCGCCACGGCTCTTGAGCGCCGATCCGAGTGTCGCCGCAAAACAATACAGAGATGACGCACATAACAATCTGGCGGCGGTGCCACTGCGTTGATCGTCCGGAATCCCGGTGTAATCAATTTCGAGATCGGGGAGTGCGGACGAGTCCATCGTCAAGAAATGCTTGTCATCTCCCTCGCGCCGATACTCCACTGCGATAGATTGATCTGTGTTCATCGCGCTAGAACGCCCGTTTACTTGTACTATGCTCCCATCCTAAGATTGGTTTCCTGATCATCAACTGGCTTGCATCTTTGAATTGGAGGTGGCTTCCACGTACCATTCGTCACTTCGGGCCGGGGAGCGTAGTTGCGGATCGAAAGACTGAAATGACCTGTCGGTGCGGGCAACCAGTTGGCTTCCTTGTCTCGACCGGGATGGTCATGCTGAATCCAGAGGTCAAGCGAGCTATCCGAGTTGTACGTCATAGCATCCCGATCGCCCAAAGCATACCGGTTGAGCGAATTAGGTACAAAGCAATTGTTCTCGCCGTACAATGTAACTGACCAGAAGGCATAGGTTGGCGGAATCTCGTGTTTGTCAAAGTGTAAGATGTATGCTTGGCTTCCGTGCAACCGATTACCCGTACCATCAACAAAAGCATGGGCATAGATGGCATCCTCTGGGCGGATGGCGCCCAGCCCATTGAATGCCACGCGCGCGCGCCGGAGATACGACACCCCATAGCAACCGATGTTATCGTATGCGACTCCCCATCCGTTGATCCCGCGTGTGCCTCTTCTGTCTCTCTTTGTGATCTGTTCAAGTGCACTTTTTGCCGCGCTATCAAGTGCAGATGCCAGATCATCGCCAAGTGAGGCAAATTTGAGATCTTTTTCAGGTGCAATTCCGATCTGTCTCATTCGAGCAAGGATTGGCCAGTCATTCAGATGGGGCGGATTATTACCGAGACACGCGGCAAACGTTTCAAAGAATGTCGCGCTATCCATCTGGGTGACTTGTTCCACAGGTGGCGTGTTAATATTCACCGACGGGTCGTACGTGCTTTTGAGTGAAGCAATCGGCTTACCCCATTGGCTCAGCGGAGTCAACTGATATCCATCTTGAATGGGGTGGACATTCGCATAATCGGCCATGCCATGGGTCTGAGTGCGACCGATAATCCAGACTAGATTTGTCGGCGATTCAATTCGTTCAACTGACGTGGGGAGTTCTCCTTTTGAATGGGGACCCACAATTCCGAAATGTCCCGAGGCAGTCCCCGTCGTTCTCGGTCCGAGTACTGCGAACACATCGGTCCAGGCATCCATCATTGGCATCAAGTAATAGCGTCCCTTGGTGTCTGGAACGGAAAGAATCACCGGCTCCTCTTTCAGGTCGAGCCAAGCCGAAGAGTAAAGTGTGTCCACGTTTGGTCGGACGACGTCTCTGAAATTGGCATTGGGAAAGCAACGCATGTGATGAAACGCGTTCGCTGGTACGTGCTCACGACTAGTCCCTACTCGCCGCGTCATTTCCATCAGGACAAGCGGATAGGCGTAGATGTACGTCTCAATACCGATTTCGTATGCTTGTTGCGCGTTGATGGTTCGACCCTCTCGTCAAAATGCTGGTTCACCGGTGCCGTGCCAAGGTTGCCACGGCTCGTCGGCGAGGGCTTTTTCCAAGCGCGCTAGCCCCTCGCGCAACGTCCGCAGTTGCTTGACTTGAAAGTTCGGATCCTGAAATGCTTGATACAGCACCGCGCCATCAGCTCCGTCCGGCACTGGTAACTCGGTCAAATAACAAATTGTTGGAACGATGTCGTTGATTCGCACGGCGCGCTGTAGCGCGAACCCTTTTTTGATTCCGGGACCGTACAAGACCGCCCACCCCTCAATCGCGCGAACTCGCTTCGATGCTGTTTTTTTGCTCACGACCTTGCGCTTGGCGGACGACGGAGTGCTCGCCATCCCCAAATGAATTAACGCGATGAGTGTCTCTTTGCCCGCGTGTTGCATGACACGCCCGACGAATTGTTCCAGTGCGATGTATGCCTGGCGATCGGGGATAGCAAAACGCACTATAGACAAATCCCAGTTTCCCGATTCTATTAAATTGGCTGGCGCGGTGGACTCGGTTAGTGCCAGCGGAAAATTCTGGACGACGCAACTTTTTCCTATCCGGCTTGCGGCTTGCCAAATCGTTTCTGGTGCCGGTGCAGGGCTGGACTTGCGGATTGTCGCTGTCCGCGCCTGCTCCGCGCCGTGTGCGGTTGCCAACGCAACCCAGTTCGTTGCAATGTCCGTTAGTTCAGGCAACTGCACGACCTGGGCAAGTGTCCCGGCGCGGATAATCTGTCCCAGGTTTGGAAATTCAGTGCGTCCGCCGAGTTCGAGTAGGTGGGCGGGGCGATCTCCTTCCAGCGCGATCACACAGGTCTTCTTCGGTATCTGCATTTTCTTACCTTACATCATCAGCCCGCCATCAACGGCAAGGATATGCCCGGTGATGTAATCCGAAAGTGGCGAGGCAAGGAAGAGGATCGCGCCGGCGGCTTCTTCGGTTGTGCCGGGACGTTGCAAAGGAATGAAGAACATGATCTGATCGCGCATCGCCTGCGGAATTCCCAACGGAATCTTGCCAAACGCCAATTCGCCTTTTTCTTTCTCGTCGTTCAGGCGCGTTGAAATGAAACCGAATGAGACGGCATTGCAACAGATGTTGAGTCCGCCCCATTCCTTGGCGAGTGTTTTCGTCAAGCCGCCCAAGCCCGCCTTTGCCGCCGCGTAATTTGCCTGACCAGCGTTGCCGTGCGTGCCCGAAGTGGACATGACGTTGACGATCTTGCGCATCACGCACGCCCCTTCGGCAAGTTCCTGCTTGGCTTTCTCACGCAGGTATGGTGCCGCCGCGCGCAAGATGCGATAATTTGCCGTGAGATGGACCGCGAGCATCGCGTCCCATTGTTCTTCCGTCATCTTGTGAAAGATCGTGTCCCAGGTATATCCGGCGTTGTTGACGATGATGTGCAGATCGCCAAACGTATCCAGCGCGGTTTTGATGAATCGCTCGCCGAAATCCTTGGCGGTCACATCGCCAGGGAAGGCAACGGCTTTGCTCCCTTGATCCGTGATCATCTTGACGGTTTCTTCCGCCGGACTCGCATCAAAGTCGTTGACCACCACTGCCGCGCCTTGTTGCGCCAACAGCAATGCCGTTGCTCGTCCAATGCCACGCCCTGCGCCGGTAATGACGGCGACTTTGCCATCTAACATTCCCATTTCTTCCTCCTCCTTCACGCGCAATCGTGTTTGTCCCAGGGCTCGCGGGTCTGCCGCGCCAGCGCAACTTCCATTCGCGCGAGACCGTCTTTGAGTTTCTGAATGTCCTTGACCTTAAAATTCGGATCCTTGAACATCTGATACAATACCGCGCCTTCGGCGTGTTCCGGCAAAGGCAAATCCAAAAGGTAACAGATTGTCGGCACGATGTCAGTGAGCCAAGCATTCCGTTTCATCCGATAGCCCTTTTTGATACCGGGACCATTGAACAACAGCAACGGTTTGAGCGATCCGACACCCCATTCTGCCGCCGGAAGGATTTGTCCGTGCTGGCTACCAAACCAAGGGTTGACTGCGTAGATGACATCGCCAACCAGATCGCCGTACAAGCCCAAGATGCGCGCGTCACGTTTGGAGAGCGCCAAGGAGACCGGACGTTTGCTCGTTTCGGGATCAACGTATGTCAACAGCGCATCAATGATCTCTTGTTGCACTTTCTCGTAATCTTCTGGTGCGACGACACCTGCAGGGTCGCGTCCTTTCAAATTGACGTAGATATGGATTTCGCGCTGAGCGAATGCCTTGGATTTTAGATCGGGAATGCGCGTCGCGGCTTTGAGTAGTTTCGCGCTCAAACCGATTCCCGGATCGAATTTCTGATCACTCATTACCGTCAGCCCTGCGGGAATCAACGCGTTATACGGATCGAAGGTGGGTCCATCCGGCGTTGCGCCGTGATCGGAGACCAAAAGCACCAGCGTCTCCTTATCCACCGCGCTCAAAATCTGCGCGATCATTCGATCTTGGCTCTCGTAAATTCTGAGATGCGCGTCCCACGCGCGTTGACGCAGCGTTTCGTCGGGACAAAGCGCCGGATCCATATACGTCATCAGAACGTGGTAAACCCAATCCGGCGGATGCGAGTGCATAAAGAATAGATCCCAGGGGTGTTTGGTGAGTAACGTGGTCGCGGCATCAGCCAACCATTGGGCATTTTGATCGTTGATTTCGACGTACGTATCCGTATCGTACCAATCAATCGCGAAACCGCGTACACCGCCGCCGGGCGCAAAAGTCCCTTCTGCGGAGACCAATTCCTTGGCGATCTCCGTCGGATTGCTCCACCCAGAAGTCGCACACAACGCCGAGATGAAGAGTCGAAAATCTTCTGCGTCTGGCGAAAGTTCAATCGCCTTGCATCGGAAAAAGACCTCGTGCTGGGAACCGTCTTGCATCGCGATTGTGGTGATGACCTTGGGGCTCCACTGCCCGACCTTGAGTGTGCAAAATGCGTCGGCGAAATTTTTCGTTGGGGAAAGTGTGATCGTGTCGTAACCCTGTCCACTCGACTGGCGAAGGAGGACGTACCACGTCGTCGGAGCGGGGGGCTCAAGCGCGGAGGTGAACGCGAGCGGCGCAGTCATCTCGAGTGGATCGGGACCTGCCTCCACGAGATTTTGCCAACCTTGGGCTGACTCGAATTTGCCGCGGATCGCTTTGGGGTACGTGCTTGTCGAGATCAACTGATCGTGGCAGAGCATCATCCTGGCTTCGAGCGCAGACAAACCATCACGAAACTCGCCAATCGCCAAGCCTGCGCCGCCGACCATAATCCCATTCTTCATATTCGAGGGCCACGAGCCGGGGTAATTCAGAACAATACATTTCTTGCCCGCTTTGTCTGCCGTGTCCCAGAGAAATTCGGCTTGACAGCGTTTGCTGCTAAAGGCTTGTTCAACGGCGTAATTGTTCGGGGTTTCCCCGCGACGGGGAACATGGAAGTCGGTAATTCCGTGAGTACCTGCCCAAGCACCTGTCGCGATGGTTGCCCAATTCGGGGGAGTAACGGTGGGAAAAGGCGCAAATCCGTTTTCGGCAAGCGTACCGCTTTCAACCAGTTTTTTGAAATTCGGCAGTTTGCCGTCAGCAATGTGCTTTTCGATTAGATGGGGGAGTGCACAATCAAGACCGATTACGACGGCTTTTTTCGGCTTCTCCATCGAAACCTCCTTATAGTTACGGTTAATCGAATGTATAGTTGTCCGAACCAATTGTATTATATAGCGAAAATGAACAAAAGTCAATGGTTTTACTGAACTGAAACCAAAATTTAAGGTTTGTATGCCGATTTGGAGGACAAGTAGCACCCTACACAATCGTGGACATCAATTCTGCCACAGAAACACACACGCGAAGCGTTTCACAGAAATTTTCCGTGTGTTTCCGTGTGATTCTTGTATTAGTCAATCAGATTTTGAACACAGTTGTTTGTCAGAGTAGCCCGATTCGCCGTGCGAATTCGTTAGGTGACAACCCTGGTAGCGTCAATCCTTGGTGCGGACGATCGTTGTACTCGGCGATGAACTGGCGCAAGAGTTCAGCTAACTGTTCATCCGTAGTCCAGACTTTATCCGCCAGCCATTCCTTCAGCGTCCGCACAAACCGTTCCGCGATGCCATTGGACTCAGGGCGATGGCGGGCAATCAGCACGTGAATAAATTCTTGGCTGAGCGCGAGTTGGCGAAACGCGTTCGCCGTGAAATGCGTGCCGCGATCAGAAATAAGAAAGTGCAGCTCAGGAGGCAACAAAGTCCGTAACGCTTCGACAATCAACTCGGCCGTGACCTTCGGACCCATCACAAAGAGCGGCAAGCCCAGGCACTGGCGAGTGCAATTGTCCGTGATCACCAAGATCGCAATCCACATGGTCACGAGAGGCAATTGCGCGCACCGTTCCCGCAGTTGCTGGAGTTGTTGACGCCAAGTCGCATCGGCTTGCTGGCGTTGTTCAAGTGCTTGTTTGTGTTGAGCACGGAGGTGTTGCCAAGTTTCGTTAGAAAGAGCTGAATCGCGGCGTTGCTGTCGCAACGTGCGCCACGCGGCGTCTTCGGTTTTGCGCTGTTTACGGGTTTGACGTCGCGCTTCGCGCAAGGCGAGCCTTTCCTGCCGTAACTGGCGTTTCTGCGCTCGGCGTGAGCATTTTTCCGCTTGGACCGGTGCCTCCAGCGGCGGTACCGGTTGTGTGTCTGGAAGCGAAGCGGCGACAAAGGCGTGCATCGCCGTCGTATAATCGAGGGCGGGGTCTTCAAAGACCTGCCCTGGCCAAGTATGTTCTGCCACATCGTCCTTGGCGGGACTGATGATGAGCCGACCGGAGGAACCACTCACGGCGGGCAACTTGACCTCCGCCGTATGCGTCGCCGGGACAAAACAGAGGTCTACATTGACCGTCTCGCCGGGTTCGTCCGCTGTGCGACTGACAGTGGGAGTCCCCCTTTTTTCGCCGTGGCTGGCAACGGCGTCCAGAGCCCGGCGTCAATTAAGATGCGCTTCACTGTATTCGGACGGATGACCGGTTCCCAGCAGTTCGCTTTCGCGAGTTCGTCGGCAATCCGCCGTTTGCCCCATTGGGGGTTGTGGCGGCGTAGGTCAATCACGCGCTGCTCAATGTCCGGTGCGGTGCGCGCCGGTTTCTTCGGGGCACGACTCTGGGAATGTTCGAGTGCCGCATAGCCGCCCGTCTCGAAGCGGGGCTGCCAATAGTAGAACGTCCCGCGTGCGACATGGGCCCGCCGACAGGCAGTCGTGACATCGTGATTTGCCTCCCAAGTCTCAAACAAGAGCTTGCGTTGACCGGCGGTGGTGCGCGGAAAGTGAATATGCTGTTTGCTCATGCCCACAGCATACACCCTTTCCGTCAATGTTCAAAATCTAGTTGACCAGTACAGTTTCCGTGTGATTCTGTGGCTAAAAAGGAACTCCACGTTTCAATGTGGTGCTACCGGAGGGCATGCTCGGCATTTCCAGATGGTTTTTGACTAACCCGGATGGGGGGTTTTCAGCGGTACGGTAGAAGGGGAAGAGTTGCCCTATCGAATCTGAAATTGCATTCCTGCTTCATCTGCATCACTAGCCGACCATACTAATTTGCAACGATCTCCTCGCGCAACCCTTTTTTGGAATCCGACTGGCATTTTACCCAAATAACTTGTACGCTCGAGCAGTATGGCGGGGCTTGCAACTTCACCGCCCAGCTGGGACGATTCGAACTCGCTCAGCAAAACGGCCTCTGCAGTTAAGGTCGAAGTTGCGGCTGCGTTCCGATACTCTTCTGCAAGTTGTGCCTGATGCTGCTTCTGGATATACGGGAAGATCGCCAAGTGTTCCAAATCTTTAGAAAGCAGATCGGGCGCCAAACGTGCAGAGATGTACAAGGTTTCGAGCGCGAGCGGTTCTTCATTCACCAACCAGACGCGCATAATCATATACACTTGCTCGGAAGACGCCAAGTTCAGAATCTCAGCGATCCCTTTGGGCGGCGTCTCTTCGCAGTGGGCAGAGACAAGTTTGTTGCGGACGGCAAGTCCTTGGGCGCGTAATTCTCTGACAAAGTGTGTACTGAGCGCAAGTTTGGAATGGGCAACAAAAGTACCGCGTCCACGCCGACGCTCAATCAAGCCTTCTCGCACCAACTCCTGGAGCGCTTGGCGCACTGTCCCTAGACTGACTGCGTATTCTTTAGCCAAAGCGCGTTCAGGCAATAATTCCTTACCTTCTTCCCACGCGCCGCTTTTGATATTTTCCGCGAGGATTTGTTTCAATTGATAGTACAGTGGGATAGGACTTTTTTCATCTAATTGCATGGATCACCATCAAGAATTTGCGATAGATCGATGCGCTTGGCATGCTTTGAAGTAATTATACCACACATTGGATGTTATTCAACAACTCTTGTTGTCTGCCTTGTTCCTGATGTCGGCAAAAGCCTTCCTGACAAACGAAAACCACTAGAGAAAATTTCCTTCGCCCGCTGCCAAACAATGAGTGGCAAGGACACACTTGGAACCCCATCCTTCATTCTTGTCATCGGTCATTTCACCAAGCGTCGACTTGACGAACAATGGCTGATGTCAGCAAGTACGAACCTAACCTAACCCAAGATCGTGTGCGAGCGCGCGGGAGGTCTATTCTCCAGGGTTGAAAGCCGTGCATGGCAAAAGGCAACCTTCGAAGCGGACACGCGTGGTCAAGTCTGTAGCACGCAGCCGAACCTGTATAGGTATTCAATTATATCCACAATAATTCGCTTTTGCTCTGCATCTTGTCTCTGCAACGGGAAAGTCAGCCCTTTTTGGCAATAGCTTTCCAAGATTATGTAGGGTTTTTGTGGCAATTATGTATTAGTCAATCAGATTTTGAACACAGTTGTTTGTCAGAGTAGCCCGATTCGCCGTGCGAATTCGTTAGGTGACAACCCTGGTAGCGTCAATCCTTG
>VGOB01000054.1 GCA_016865935.1 Chloroflexota bacterium
CAAGACCCGGGCAAAAGCTTGATAGTGTTCCTGAACCAGTTCCATACGGGGTCATCCTCCTCGGGATGGTCTCTGTATACCCGATAAGGACTAACCCCGTCAAGTCCTTAAGTTTACGGATATGGGGGCAGGGGGATAGGTCGGACGCGACTTTGCACCAGCCGTGAGACGGTAGGCGTTTGATTGACAGTTTGACTCATTTCCCATATAATCAGCGCAACTCTGGACGTTGCGCGTTTCTCCAATTCATTCTACACACCAACTCGGAAGGAGGTGATCAATTCAAGTAAGACGCTCCACTTTATTTCAGATGGCAGATGGCAGATTTTTCCAATCTGAAATCCTAAATCTCGAATCTGAAATTATGCGGTGGAGGTCTGTCACTTTATTCTTCAGCCCCAACCGTTCAAACAGTTTCGATTTCTCAGGAGGAGAGAAAAATGAAGAAAGTAATGCTCGTCAGCGTGTTGCTCGTGATCGCGCTGTTGATCGCGTGCGCGCCGGCGCCAACGCCGGTCCCGCCAACCAAGGCACCGGAACCCACCAAAGCGCCTGCGCCCACCACGGCGCCTGCGCCCACCGCGGTTCCGACCAAAGCCCCCGAACCGACCAAGCCCCCGGCTCCCAAAGGCGCGTGGGTGGACGAAGTCGTGTTCTTTGAAGAGCCGGATAGCGCGAAAGCGGTCAGTATGGTTGAAGCCGGCAGTATGCATCTCTTTGGCTTTGGCATTTCCGACCCCAAGATCTTCGCCAAGTTGAAGGATTCCAAGACCGCGGTGTTCGATCCGTCCTACGGCTCCACTTCCGAGTTGACGTTCAATCCCTCGGGACCCACGTTCAAAGACGGACGCCTCAACCCCTTCTCGGTGCCCGCGATTCGT
The DNA here is from genome assembly GCA_016865935.1 of Chloroflexota bacterium. Lineage (GTDB taxonomy): Bacteria > Chloroflexota > Anaerolineae > UBA4142 > UBA4142 > VGOB01. Next base: position 882 of record VGOB01000054.1, read on the forward strand.
GAAGCGATGAACTGGTTGATTGACCGCAACTACATCGCCAAAGAAATCTACGGCGGTTTGGCGATCCCGATGTTCACGACGATCAATCCCGTCTTCCCCGATTACGCCAAGACGGCGGACGTTGGGCGCGCGCTCGAGATCACGTATGGCTATAACAAAGACAAAGCCAAAGCCACGATCGACGCGGAAATGAAGAAACTCGGCGCGGAAATGGCGGGCGGCGTCTGGTCCTACAAGGGCACGCCGGTGACCGTCATCCTCATCATCCGCACCGAAGACGAACGCCGCACGATCGGCGATTACGTTGCCAAGCAATTGGAAGACATCGGCTTCAAAGCCGACCGCCAGTACAAGACCGCTGCCGAAGCGACCCCGCTGTGGATGACCGTGGATCCTGCCGAAGGCAAGATGCACGTCTACACCGGCGGCTGGATCAGCACCGCCGTCAGCCGCGACCTGGCGAACAACTTTACCTACTATTACACCGCGCGCGGTCGCCCGGAAGCGTTGTGGCAAGGGTACAAGCCCTCGCCGGAATTCGACAAGATTTCCGAACGCTTGACGCGCCGCGATTACAAAGATGTGGACGAACGTCAAAAAATGTTCGCGGAAGCGCTGAACCTCTCGATGAAGGATTCGGTGCGTATGTTCTTGGTCAATCGCTTTAGCATGAACGTGCGTCGCCCCGAACTCCGCTCCGCCGTAGACCTCGCCGGCGGCACCTCCGGTTCCTGGCTCTGGCCCCAGACGATCAACCTCGACGGCAAGCCCGGCGGCACCATCCGCTTTGGCGCGCCAAGCATCCTGACGACCGTCTGGAATCCCGTCGGCGGCAGTAACTGGATCTTCGATACAATGATCTTCCGCGCCACCGGCGAACCGGCGACCTTGCCCGATCCGTACACCGGGCTCTATCACCCCTATCGGTTGGAGAAAGCCGACGTGACCGTGCAACAGGGCTTGCCCGTTGCCAAGACGCTCGATTGGGTCACGCTCACCTTCGCCCCTACCATCGAAGTGCCCAAGGACGCGTGGGTGGACTGGAATGCGGAAAAGCAACAGTTCATCACGGCGGGCGAGAAATTCACCCAGACGGTCACTGCCCGCACCAAAACCGTCCTGCACTATGACAAGAACTTGTTCAAGAACAAGATTCACGACGGGAGCACCCTCTCGATCGGCGATTTCGTGCTGGGGATGATCATGACGTTCGATCGCCCGAACGACAAGAGCCCTCTCTTCGATGAAGCCGCCGTGCCCGCGTTCCGCTCGTTTATGACCAACTTCAAGGGCTGGAAGATCATCTCCAAGGATCCGCTCGTCGTCGAAGCGTACAACGACACCTTCTTCCCGGATGCGGAACTCATCGCCAATGCGCGCGATGTCTATCCGTACTACTCGCAAGGCATCGGAATGTGGCACACGATGTCGCTCGGCGTCCAAGCCGAAGCCGCCAAGGAACTGATCTTCACCAGCGGCAAATCCACCAAACTCAAGATGGAGCAGATGAGTTTCATCGGTGGACCCAGTCTCAAGATCCTTGAGAAATATCTCGCCTCGTCTACGGAAAAGAGTTACATTCCGTACGCGCCGACGCTGGGACAATTCGTCACGGCGGCGGAAGCCAAGATGCGCTACGAAAATCTCGCCAAGTTCTACAAGGATCGCGGTCATTTCTGGGTCGGCGATGGACCGTTCTATCTGCACATCGTCCGCCCGACGGAAAAGCAAATCACGCTCCGCAAGTTCGCCGATTTCTCCGATCCGGCGGATCGCTGGTTGCGCTTTGCCGAAGCCGTGATTCCGGAAGCGGCAGTCTCGGGTCCCTCTCGCGTCACCGTCGGTCAGAAAGCCGAGTTCAAAGTCAATGTCACCTTCAAGAAGCAACCCTATGCCGCCAAGGATATTGACTTTGTCAAGTTCCTGGTCATTGACGCGACCGGCAATCTCGCGTTGACCGCGAATGCCAAGACCGTCAAAGATGGCGAATGGTTGGCTGAACTCACCGCCGATCAAACGAACAAACTCGCCGCGGGCTCCAACCGCTTGGAAGTGATCGTCGTCTCCAAGTTGGTTGCCAAGCCGACGTTCGAGTCCCTGTCGTTCGTGACGATCAAGTAACAGTCGTTTGGACCTGACAGGTCTCCCAAGACCTGTCAGGTCTCCTTGCGTACACTTGAGCTTCTCGAAGAGGAGGAACCTATGGCATCCGGAGTTTTAACCGAAAAAGCAGGGGCGCCGCCGAAATTCGGGTTGCGCGTCCCCGAAACGCTCACGCGCATCACCAAGTATGTCGTCTTTCGGGGCGTCGCTCTCTTTTTCACGGTCGTGATCGGCGTCTACTTGACCGTGCTGATCGCGAATATGGGCGGCTATTTGGATACGATCCGCATCGCGCAGATTCGCGAGCAGGTGGGCGCGGCGGTGCTGGGCGACGTGACCTTGCAAACCCTGCCGCCGAGTGAATTACGCAAATACATTGACGATATTGTCATCTTGGAAGTGCAACGCTTGCGTCTGGATCAACCGTTCTGGATCCGCAGCGTGGATTATCTGGTAGACGCGCTGACGCTGAACTTGGGACGCGCGGAACACCTGACCAGCAACAGCGGCTCGAAAACGGTGCGCTTGATTTTGCTGGAGCGCATTCCCGCTACGTTGTTGCTCTCCGCCTGCGCCAACTTGACGCTCTTTTTTACGGCGATTTTTTCCGCGCTGTACTTGTCGCGGCACTATGGCAGTCTGTTGGATCGCCTCGTGGTCTCGTTAGCGCCCACTTCCGCCCCGCCGGCCTGGTTCTATGGAATCTTTTTGATTCTCATCTTCGCTTCGATCCTGCGCGTTCTACCCTTTGGCGGAATGGTCGACGCGCCGCCGCCCGAAGACACCCTCGGCTACATCGGCAGTTTGCTGCGCCATATGGTGCTGCCAGTCAGCGCCCTGATCCTGGGTTCGATTTTCATCGCCATCTATCAATGGCGCACCTTCTTCCTGATTTACTCCAGTGAGGATTACGTGGAAATGGCGAAAGCCAAAGGGCTGACCGCGCGGACGATCGAACGCCGCTATATCTTGCGCCCAACGCTCCCGCCGATTGTCACCGCCTTTTCGTTCACCCTCATTTACCTGTGGCAAGGCGCAATCATCCTGGAAACCGTCTTCGCCTGGCCCGGCGTCGGGCGTCTGTTGTTTCAAGCGATCAGCATCTTCGATGTGCCGGTCATCGTCGGTAACGTCGTATTGATTGCCTACCTCTTGGTCACGACCGTTTTTCTGTTGGACATTATCTATGCCCTACTTGATCCGCGGGTCAAAGTGGGCGGGGAGCGTCGCGTATGAAACTGCCTAGAGTCCTCAAAGAATTGACCCACTATCGCTCCGCCGTCTTGGGACTGTGCATTATCGGCGCGCTGATCGCGTTGTCAATCTACACTGTGGTGACGATTCCCTACGACGAAGCAATCCGCCGCTGGCGCGCCGGGGAAGAACTGTGGGGCGATTATCCGCGCAACGCCGTTCCGGAATGGTTCAATCTGTTCGCGGGCAATTCCCTGCCTACCACCAGGGTGATGAACAGTAAAGACGGCGCGATCCGCAAAGACATCCAAACGATCTCCACCGATATGCGAACGTCGGATATGAAATTCTCGTTCGATTACACCTCCGACGGCTTTCCGAACGAAATCAATCTGTTCCTGACCGCCAAGTTCGATCAAAAGAAACCGCAAGCCACGATGATCTGGAGAACGCCGGACGGCAGACAAATCCCGCTCGGCGATACGACCGTCGGCGTGGCAGAACGCTTTTCGATTTCGACCGATCAACGGCTGTCGCTGAAATTGGATGGGCGCGCGCCGGAAGTAGGGCTGTTCGCGCAACCCGGCACCACCGAAAAAGGCAAAACGCCGGTCGTCCAAAAAGGAACATACGAACTGATCGTCGAGGGTCTCACGTTCGAAAAAGACTCGACGCTCGACGCGAAACTCGTCGTCTACGGGCAAGCGTATGGCATCGCCGGAACCGATCATCGCCGCCGCGATATTTTGCTGGCGATTCTGTGGGGCACCCCGATCGCGCTCGCATTCGGTTTTCTCGCCGCCGTCGGCTCCACGCTCACCACCTTCTCCATCGCGGCGATTGGCGCGTGGTTCGGCGGCTGGCTCGACGCGGCGATTCAACGCCTCACCGAGATCAACTCCGTGTTGCCGGTTCTGCCGATTCTCATTATGGTCGGCACGTTCTACACACGCAATATCTGGGTCATCTTGGGCATCGTCATCGCGCTCGGGATTTTCAGTTTGGGCATCAAGACCTACCGCTCGATGTTCATCCAGGTGCGCGAAATGCCGTACATCGAAGCGGCACACGCCTACGGCGCAGGCAACTTGCGGATCGTCTTTCGCTATATGATGCCCAAAATCGCGCCGGTGCTGATTCCCACGTTCGTCACGCTGATTCCTGCCTACGTCTTTTTGGAAGCTTCCCTGTCCGTGTTAGGGTTGGGCGATCCGCTGTTGCCCACGTGGGGTAAAATCCTCAACGATGCATACACGAACGGCGCGCTCTACAAGGGCTTGTACTACTGGGTCTTGGAGCCCGCCGTCCTGCTGATGTTCACCGGACTGGGCTTTTCGGTCGTCGGCTTTGCGCTCGACCGCATCTTCAATCCGCGCTTGCGAGAGGTGTAACGATGGCAGCGAATAACTCCAACGCACTCTTGCGCGTCGAAGACCTCTACCTGTACTTTCGCGCGACCAAAGGCGTGGTGCAAGCGGTAGACGGCGTCAGTCTGAACTTGCACCGCAACGAAGCGATGGTCGTCCTGGGTGAATCCGGGTGCGGCAAGACCACGCTTGCCAAAGCGATCTTGCGCTTGCTTCCGCGCAACGTTCACAAGTACACCGGCAAGGTCTACCTGGACAAGCAAAATTTGATGGACCTGAACGACGAAGAATATCGCCGCGATATTCGCTGGGTCAAGATCTCGATGGTACCGCAAGCGGCGATGAACTCGCTCAACCCGGTGCTGCGCGTGGGCGATCAAGTGGCCGAGCCGCTGGAAGCGCACTATAGTTTGAAGAAAGAAGCGCTCGCCCAAGCGCGCGATGTGTTCCAGCGCGTCGGCGTGCCGGTGGACTTTATGAGCCGGTACGCGTTCGAACTGAGCGGCGGAATGCGCCAGCGCGTCGCGATCGCGATGGCGCTCGTCACTAGTCCCGATCTGGTCATCTTGGACGAGCCCACCTCCGCGCTCGACGTGCTGACGCAAGCGAATATTATGAACGTCCTCAAGCGCATCAAAAAAGAAACCGAGACGAGTTTCATCTTGATCACGCACGACATTTCCACGTCGAGCGAACTCGCCGATCGCGTGGCGTGTATGTACGCGGGACACATCGTCGAGTTGAACGACGCGGATCACTTTTTCACAAAGCCGTTCCATCCGTATTCGCAAAAACTGATGGCGAGCGTGCCAACGCTCCGGCAAACCAAACAACTCGAATTCATTCCCGGGCAACCCCCCAGTCTGGTCAATCTCGTGCCGGGGTGTCGCTTTGCGCCGCGCTGTCCGTCCCGGTTCGAAAAATGCGCGGACGATCCGCCGGTGGTTGATATGGGCGAACGGCGCCACGTCAAGTGCTGGTTGTACGCGCAGGGCAAGGAGAAATCATAATGACAACCGACATCGAATCGAAAAACAATTCCTTGCTCTCCGTACGCGACTTGCACACCTGGTTCGAATTGCGGAAATGGGGCTTTGGGCGCGCCGGTTTCGTGCGCGCCGTGGACGGCGTAGATTTCGAGCTCGGTTACGGGGAAGCCGTCGCGTTCGTCGGCGAGAGCGGCTGCGGTAAAAGCACGCTCGCCAAAACGATCCTGGGAATTCATCGCCCCACCAAAGGCGCGGTCGTGTTTGAAGGACGCGCGCTGGGCAAGCTAAAAGCGCAAGAGATGCAGTGGTACCACTCCCAGGTCGGTTACGTGCAACAAGACCCGTACGGCGCGCTGCCGCCGTTTATGAACGTCCAGCACATCCTGGAAGAACCCCTGCTGATCAACAAGGTGACCAGCAAAGCAGAGCGCGACCGCCGCATCCACGAAGTAATGACCGAAGTCAAGATGACGCCGGTAGACGATTTCTTGCAAAAGTTCCCGCATATGCTCAGCGGCGGACAGCAACAACGCGTCGTCGTCGCGCGCTCGATGATTATGCGCCCCAAGCTGATCATTGCGGACGAGCCGGTCTCGATGCTCGACGCGTCCGTGCGCGTGGAAATTCTGATGCTCTTGCGCGCGTTGCAACAGAGCCACAACCTGGCGGTCAGTTACATCACGCACGATCTTTCGACGGTGCGCTATTTCTCGGAACGCATCTGCGTGATGTATGCCGCGAAGATCGTCGAGCAAGCGCCGGTGGACGATCTGTTGCGCGAGCCGTTGCATCCCTACACGCTCGCCCTGATCGCGGCGATCCCGGATCCGGATGCGAACAACGCGCGCACCTTCAAAGAAGTTCCGCCCGGCGAACCCCCCAGTCTGATCAACCCGCCGCCGGGCTGCCGGTTTCATCCGCGGTGCGCGCACGTCATCCAGGGCTTGTGCGATCAACAAGAGCCGCCGTCCTTCGAGGCGCGCCCCCACCATCTCGTCGAGTGTTGGTTATTCAAATGAACCACGTGACCCCGGGGCGACTCGTCGGGCTGGGTATCCTCCTGATGGTACTGGGCATCATCTTGCCGTTCCTGATGCTGATCCAGATCCTAGAGTCTACCTTGCTCTTGAACTTTTTCGCCTACCTCGCCTCGGTGCTGGGTCTCGTTCTGGGAATGATTGGCGCGTTGATCATCGCACGCTCGCGCCAGCACGACCAGTAGAAAGCAACGTGTCACGGGCGCAACATTTTTCTGCCAGGTCGAGAAATGTTGCGCCCGTATTTTTTTGACAGTCCTCTGCAATCCAGTTATAATCGGCACAATTCGATTTTGCCAAAGGAGGTGCCCCAGCCGAACATTCCTCACTCAACCCGAATCCAATTTCGATTCACTCAGGAGGAGAAGAGAAAATGAAACAGTTCGTATTGATTCTTGCTTTGCTCGTCGCCACCACCATCCTCATCGCCTGCGCCGCACCTGCGCCAACAGCGACGCCGGTACCACCCGCCGCAACTCCAGTCCCACCCAAGCCGGGTGAAACGGCTGTGCCGACCAAGCCCCCGGCACCAACCGCAACGACCGGTCCGCAACGCGGCGGCACGTTCATTGACGCGTCCTTCGCCGATGGCGTTTCGTTCCAACCACTGATCACCAGCGATAGCGCATCGAGCAGTTATCAGGCGTTGCTTTGGTCTTCATTGATGCGGACGGATCCCAAGACGCTTGATCGTGTGGGCGTGTTGTACGAAGACAAATGCACAATGTCGGCGGACAACGCCAAAGTCACTTGCAAGTTGCGCAAGGGGATGAAGTGGAGCGATGGCAAGCCAATCACTTCTGCAGACGTCATTTTCACCTGGCAGAAGATGATGGACGAAAAGGTCAAGTACCTCTACCGCAAGACCTACCAGGATTCCTTCACCGAAGTCAAAGCGTTGGACGAACTCACCATCGAGTACACACTCAAAACCCCCGGCTATTGCCCGGCGATGGTCAACGTCGGTCTGACCGGTCCGATCCCCAAACACATCTTTGAAACGCTGGACATCAACCAGAACGATCAGAACATGAAGCCGACCGTCACCAGCGGCTATTTCAAATTCAAAGAATGGCAGAAGGACGATCACGCCACCTTTGGACCTGGCTACGCCGATTTTCCGCGCGGTCAACCGTTGATGGATTCGTACACCTACCGCATCCTCAAAGACAACACCGTCCAAAGCCAAATGTTCAAGACCCAGGATGTGGACCTGGCAACGCCCGATCCGATTGATTGGGACGAGATGAGCAAACTGCCGCACGCACAACCGGTGCGCTACTATTCCGCTGTCGGTGCGGGTTGGACGTACATCGGCTTTAACCTCCGCAGCCCCTTGTTTGCGGACAAGGCTGTGCGCCAAGCCATCTCGTACGCGATCAACAAGAAAGAAATCACGGACAAGATTCGCCTGGGCGCCGCCAAAGTGCAGTACTCGAACCTGCCAGCGTCTTCGTGGGCAGCCGCCGACGAAAAAGACCTCGCCAAGTTCGACTTTGATCCCGCCAAAGCGAAAAAGATGCTGGACGATGCCGGCTACAAACCCGGCGCTGATGGCATCCGCGCCAAAGACGGCAAGCCGCTCAAGTTCCGCCTGGAGTACAACGCTGGCAATAAACAACGCGAACAGATCGCGATCATCACGCAACAGTACCTCAAGGATGTGGGCATCGCGGCAGAAGTCAACGCGGTCGAGTGGAACGCCTACCTGGACAAGATCAACGTCAAGCGCGATATGGATATGTTCGTCCTGGGTTGGACCGGCGGCTATGATCCTGCCAGCACCAAGAACATCTGGGCGTCGGATGGCGGACAGAACTCCACCGGTTACAACAATCCAAAGGTAGACGAACTGTACAAAAAGGCAGAGACCGTGCCCGGCTGTAAACAAGCCGATCGCAAAGCGGTCTACGTCGAGATCCAAAAAATCCTCGCCGAAGATCAGCCGTACATTTTCCTTTACACCAACGAGAATCTGGCGGTGTACAACAAACGCTGGATCCTCAACCCGCTCACCGGCATCGGCGTGCAGTACAACCTCGAAGAGTTGTCCGTCAACCCGCTGTTCAAAAAATAGAACGATCCGCAGACCCGAAGGGCGTCTGACCCGATGCCCTTCGGGTCTCGTCAAGGTGGACCTATGACTCGTTACCTTGTTCGCCGACTTTTGCAAACGATTCCCGTTCTGATTATCATTTCAATCATTCAATTCGGGTTGATCAACGCCGCGCCGGGCGGACCGCTCAAAGCGTATATCCTGGATCCGAACGTAGACCCGGAAGACATCAAACGCTTGGAGCGCGATCTGGGACTGGACCAGCCACTGCCGATTCAGTACCTCGTGTGGATGGGCAATATGCTCACCGGCAATATGGGCTATTCCTATTTCACGCATCGCCCCGTGCTCGAAGCCGTGTTGGAACGCTTGCCCGCGACGCTCGAACTGGGCATTGCCGCGACCTTGATCAGTTACATCATCGGTATTCCCCTCGGCGTCTACGCCGGGCTGCATCGGGGCGGCAGAATTGATAACGTCATTCGGTTCTTTCTCTCCATTCTGAATGCGGTGCCGCATTGGTGGCTGGGGCTCCTTGCAATCATCTTACTCGCCAACATTAAATTGGCAACCGGCGTCCAAATCTTGCCGATTGCCGGAATGAAGACGCTGGGGCGAGAAGAATTCGATCCGCTCGATTATTTGTGGCATCTGATCCTGCCCGCGTTTATGCTCGGCACAACCGGCTGGGTTGGCTTTGGGCGCTATATGCGCTCCGAGACGCTGGAAGTGCTGGGGCAGGATTACGTGCGGACCGCGTACGCCAAAGGGCTGGCGCAACGCGTCGTCGTCTTTCGGCATATCTTGCGCAACGCGCTCATTCCGGTGGTGACTCTTTCCGCAGGCTTGCTGGTAGGATTGATTAGCGGCGCCGCGATCTACGAGCAAGTTTTCAGCTGGCCCGGAATGGGGCGCTTGTTGCTCGATGCGACGCTGAAAAAAGATTATCCGATCAGTATCGGCGTCGTGTTTGTATTCACGATCCTCGCCGTGGTGGGACGCCTCATCGCGGATCTTGCCTACGGCTGGGTGGATCCGCGCATCCGGTATGATTGAGGGAGAGATGCAGTGACGACGACTCAATCCAAAACACGCGCGGCGGCTGATTCCGCCTACGCGTTGGAAGAAGCACTGCGCGGACCTTCTCGCAGTTTTTGGCAAGACGCGTGGATCCGTTTTCGGCGCGACCGGCTTGCCATCACCGGCGGTTTGGTGTTCTTTTTTCTCTGCGCGATGGCGCTGGGCGCCCCGCTCATCTCGCAGTACGTCACCGGCTACGATCCTGACAGAATCAATCTGCGCGAAAATTACCAACCGCCCAGCGTGACGCATTGGTTCGGCACCGACGAGTACGGGCGCGATTATTTCACGCGCATCGTCTGGGCAGGGCGCATCTCGCTCGCTATCGGCTTTATGGTCGCGATTGGCAGCGTCGTGATTGGCGTCGCCTTGGGTTTGATCTCCGGTTACTTTGGCGGCAAGATAGACGATTTTCTCCAAGCTATCGTCAACATCGTGGCGGCGACGCCGTTCCTGCCGCTCCTGATCATCGTCGGCTCGCTGATCAAGTTGGATTGGCTCGGCGTCGCCTTTCTTCTTACCATTTTGGGCTGGACCGGCGAGTTGCGGATCGTGCGCGGTCAAGTGCTTTCGATCAAACAGCGCGATTACGTGCTTGCCGCGCAAGCCATCGGCGTCAAAGACCGGCGAATCATGTTCCAACATATTTTGCCCAACGTCTTCTCCATCGTCCTCGTCATCCTGGGTTTCGATATCGTCGGCGCGATGCTGACCGAAGCCGGACTCTCTTTTCTCGGCTTTGGCGTGCAACCACCCACCGCGACCTGGGGCAATATGTTGAGCAACGCGCTGTCGTATGCGACGCGTAATCCCTGGTTGGTGTTCTTCCCTGGGCTCGCGATCTCGCTCGCGGTTTTTTCGATCTATTTGCTCGCCGATGGACTGCGCGACGCGATGGATCCGCGCCTGAAACGATAAGTCAAACCAAGGCAGGGGGGAGCAAGGGCGCCACAAGTGCAGAGGAGAATTTTCTCCCTTGCGCCTCCGCTCCCTTGCTCCCCTGCTGATTGTATGGAGTTTGATGCAAAAAATAATCCCGTGCCTACTCGCGCTTGCGCTCGTCGCGTGCCAAGCCGAAACGCCGACGCCTGCGCCCACCCTCGTCCCAACCAAACCACCGCCAACGATCCGACCAACGCCCACGCTCCTCACACCGCAAAAAGGCGGCGATTTCCGCGAAGCGATCGCGACCGACGCGATCAGTTTCCATCCATACCAAACGACGGATGCGATTTCGCGATTGTATCAAGACAAGGTATTCGCCAGCGGCTTGTGGCTGCGCGATCCGAAAAACCTGGAACCGATCCCGGGAATGGCGGACGCGTGGACGACCTCGAACGACGGCAAGACGTACACCTTTTCGCTCCGCAAAGATTTAAAGTGGAGCGATGGCGCGCCGCTGACCGCGCACGATTTCGTGTGGACGTTCGTCCAAGCCGACAAACCGGAAAACAAATATCCGTACGCGGCAAGTCTCAACGACATCGCGTCGTACATCGCCAAAGACGATCACACGCTCGAAATCACGCTCAAAGACGCGACCTGTATCGCGTTGACCAGCGTGGACGCGATCACGCCGCTGCCCAAGCACATCTGGAGTCCACTCGACTGGAACAACGCGGCGAAAAATCCCGAAATCAATTTCCCGAGCGTCGTCTCGGGTCCGTACAAAGTGAAAGAGTGGCAGCGCGGCGATCGCGTCACGTTCGTCCGCAACGATTCGTATTATCGCGGCGCGCCGTATTTCGATTCGCACACGATCCGCATCGTCACCGAGTCCAAGTCATTCCAACTGCTCAAGCAAGGCGAACTCGATACCGCGCCGGTTGCCGCGTCCGATTTCGCCGACGCGCGCAAGGCGGACCATTTGAAATTGTACGAATGGGAACCCGCCGCGCCGGAATGGGATTTCATCGGCTTTAATTTGCGCCGCCCGTTTTTGAAGAACGTCCAGGTGCGCCAGGCACTATCGTACGCGATCCCGCGCGACGCGATTGCCGCGCAAATCTTCAACGGACTCGCCAAGCCCACCTATTCGATCTTTGCCCCGGCTTTGTCCGTGTTCAATCCCGACGTGCCGCGCTACGATTATAACCTGGACACCGCGAAAGCGACGCTCCAAAAAGCCGGATACAAATTGGACGCGAGCGGCAAACTAGTGGACAGCGCGAACAAGCCCGCACCCAAGTTGCGAATTCTCTACAACGTCAACAACAAACAGCGCGAGCAAATCGGCGCGGTCGCGCAAGAGCAATTCAAAAAACTCGGCATCGAATCGGAATTGCTCTACGCCGATTTCGCGACGTACACTGATTTTCTCCGCAAAGAGCCGTTCGATTTCGATCTCTTCATTCTCGGCTGGCGCACGCCCAGCGAACCGTACCTGTCGTACCAAATGTGGAGCGAGGCGAACATACCGCAATTGAATCTGAGCGCGTACGTCAACAAGGATGTCGAGACCCTTTTCGCTCAAGCGAATCACGCGCCGTGCAATGCCGACGCGCGCAAAAAAGTGTTCGCACAGATCCAGAAAACAATCACAACCGACGCACCGTACATCTTTTTGACGCATCGCACGGGGTACGCGTTCGTCAACAAGCGCGTCGTTCCCAACGCGCCAACGCCGCTGGGGATCGCATATTTTCCGGAGCAGTGGTACATCGTCAAGTAGAAAAGAAAGACCTGCCAGGTTTTCAAAACCTGGCAGGTCTTCTGCTTTCCCACTACTTTACTTTCTCTTGAGATACTCTTCCACCTTCTCCGTCTCCACTTGCCACACACACCGCGAGATGTACGGCTTGAATCCCAGTTCGTTGTTGATCTTGAGCATCGCGGCATTTGAATCCGCGTTGCCGGTGCGAATGAATTTCACTTGCGGACGGTCGCGCAGGACTTGCTCCAGCATTTCCGCCTTGAGCCAGCGCCCCAAGCCGTTGCCGCGATAGTGTGGAAATACACCGGTCGCGCCCTGGCTGAGAATTTGCGGACGATTCGGATTCCAGAACAATTCGGTAAATCCCGCGAACTTGCGCGACGATTTTTCGCGCGCGTAGAGTGTCCAGCGCGTTGTGCCGCGCGCGCGGTTTTGTTTTTCCATCTGCCGCAAATGCTCCGGCGTCACGCGCCAATCTTCCATTTCCAACTGATCGCGCGGCGCGGTATTCATCACCTCGAACAGCGCGACAATGTCCTGGATTTCCTCTTCGGGATACGCGTCCTCCCAAAATCCCAATTCGAAATCCGTTGCGCGTTCGAACGCGCGCGCCTGCCACGCGTGAATCAGCTCGCGCTTGAGCTCGCGCAGATCGAGTTGATTCGTGTGATTTTCCAAGCCCTTGCGCGCGCCGAGTCGTTGCATCAACGCCGCGCCTGCCGGCACGCGCTCGTTCGTGCCGGTGAACAGCATCGTGCGCGCTTCCTGACGCGCCGCGCCCACGATCCGCGCGAGCAACGCGCGCGCGATCCCTTGCCGCCGATATTCGGGCAACACTTCGAGCTCGAATTCGCCGATGTGCTTGTTCGTATCCAAGTGCGTGACGCTGAGTACGCCGTCTGCAAGCGCGCGCGATTCGTCGGCGTTCCAGACCGCCCACGCGTGGACGCCGACGAACGCCGGAATATTTTGGAAACTGCGAATCTTTTCATCGAGCGGAATCGGCGGATCGTCCGGCAGCGTTTCCGCGCGCATTGTGTTCTGCAACTCATTCGCCGCGCGATATTCCGCTTCACTCGCGTTCCGCACGTCGAACGGTTTGATGTGCCAAGTGTGTTGCAACATACGCTCCTCAAACATAGACCGCTGACGGTCTACTGTTCACTGTTCACTGTTCACTGTTCACCGATTCAGCGTCGCTCGCGTTCGCCGCCGATCAACAATGCCAACGCCCAACTGACGATACTGACCACCAGCCCGCCGACGAACGCCGCCCAGAATCCATCCACGACGAAACCGAGTTTGAACTGCTCGGCGAACCAGCCCGTCAGCGCGAGCATCGCCGCGTTGATGACGAGTGTGAACAAGCCGAGCGTCAGCAAAATCAACGGGCAAGTGAGAATCGTCAACAGCGGTCGAATCAGCGCGTTCACCACGCCAAAGATCAGCGCGACGATCGCGAGCGTTTTCCAATCGCCGTCAAAACGCAACCCAGAAATCCCGACCTGGGTCGCGGCAAACAACGCCACCGCGTTGATGATCAAGCGTAACAAAAATGATCGCATAGTTCCATCCCCTGTGGGGGCGTTTAATCAAACGCCCCCTACGCTTCCCCGCGCAATTTTTTGATCGCGTCGTCCACGTTCAACTCGCCGCGCGCGATCGCGTCCAGGATCGCTTGACGTTCCGGCGAACCCGCCGCTGGACCGCGCGGCTTGTCTTCGACCGGCTCTGCGCGCGGCGCAACTTCATCGCCCGCAATACCGATACCGACGCGCCAGTGATGCTTGCGCCGCCGCTCGTGAATCCCTGCCTCGGCAAGCGACGCGCGCACCGATTGGCGCACCTCTTCCGCGATGTGCCGCCCCATTTCGGCGTACTGCCGCGCGTATTCGCGATAGTGTTCACGCTGATGCCGATATTCGCGATGCCGGCGATGTTCGCCCGCGCCGCCACCGCGCACGATTACGTCGCCGTCGGTAGATTCGATCTGCAACTTGACGCCGCCGCGCCCGAGCGTGCCGCGCAAATGACTATCGTTCTCCTCGCCGGTTTGCATATCCGCGCGCACGATGATATTTCCTTCCGGCGCATCCACTTGCAGATCGGCGTTCGCGTCGTCGGGCAGGTTGAGCACCACGTCGCCTTCGGCGCGCAAATTCAACGGCGCGATCTGGTGGAACGAAATCACCGCGTCTCCTTCGACATTCGGCGCATCGAGCGCGCCTTGCACGCCTGACGCGATGAAATCGCCTTCGATCTTGGCAATCGCCACGCGCGCGCGCACGCCGCGCAAGTTCACATCGCCCTCGACTTCTTCGCTAGACAAGACCTCGCGCAGTTCGCGCGCGGTGAGATCGCCCTTGACGATTTGCAGCGTCGTCGCGCCGGCGTCGTTCAAGTGCGCGTCCCCTTCGATTTCGTTGATCTGCGTTTGCCCAACGCGTTCCAGCACGACGCATCCTTCAACCTGGCGGATCGTCACCGCATCCGCGCCGCGCACCACCAAGTCGCCGTCAATTTGATCGGCTTGCAACTGCTTGACGTTTTCCAGCACGGCGTCGCCGTCCCACTTGCCTTCGCCCTTGAGCGATTCGATTTGCTTGGCGACCAGATCGCCGCCAATCGCCTGCGCGCGCGTTCCGCCGCGCAAATTGCGCACGATCACGTCGCCGTCAATATTGACCAACTCGACTGCGCCGGTCAAATCGTCCACGCGCACATCGGCGTCGCAATCGGCAATCGCAAGCGTCGTCTGGCGCGGCACGCGCAGGTTCACCTTGTTCGCGCCCTCGACGAAAATCGTATCGCCGTCCTGGCGCGCTGGTTGGTCCACGCTGATCGTGCGCGCATCGTCCCACCCGATCACGGTAACGCGATGGCGGCAGGCGCGAATTTGCACGCGCGCGTTTTCGGAAACGGTAAATGTTTGTGTCATAGTTATTCCCCTGTGTCATTGCGAGCGAAGCGAAGCAATCTCCGTATTCCAATTTGGGGATTGCTTCGTCGCATCCTTCGACTCCATCTCCGCTTCGCTTCGATTCCGCTCAGGATGCTCCTCGCAATGACATAACCTATTCGATAAACACCTCGACATGCTCGCCGCCGTTTTCATCTTCCACGTCAACGATTTTGCCTTCGCCGCCGGTTTTGATCGCGGTGAGAATTTGCTGCATATCGAGTCCTTCCAGTCCGGCGGGCGCGAACTTGGCGCCCATCTTCAACCCGACGTCCACCAGCCCCAGCGGAATGTTGACGTTGACTTTGCGCTTGCCGCTTTTCAGATCGGTCACGCGCACGCGAAACCATTTACCGCTCGTCATCGGCGAGGGCTTGACGTTCGCGCTTTCCGTGCGGTCGTATTCGCCGAGCGCGCCGAGCAGTTTCGCGCCTTCTTCGGCGTTGATCTGTTTCGCCTCGATCATTTTCAAGATTTGCATTCGTTCATCTGCGGTTGCCATATTAACCTCCTAGTGTCAGGTGACACGGGACAAGTGACAGGGGACGTTTCACGTTTCACACGCCTTGCCACCTGCCATATGTCACTTGTCACACTACATATACCTGCACGCGCTCGCCCGGATTGTCCACGTCTACCGTAATGCCGCGTCCTTCGCTCAATTCGTGTTCAAGCGCGCGAATGAATTCATCGGGATCGTCCCAGAGCGCGTCGAATTTGGAACGGGACGAATTGACGTGGACGCGCGCGCGCTGATGCGGTTGGACAAAGCGCGCGATCCACAAGCCCAGGCGCAACACGCCCAGCGGAAACGGCAGCGCGAGGCGAATCGCGCGCTGGCGCTTGCGTGTTTGCTCGACGTTGATGTAGACCCAGTGTCCCGAAAAGCCGCCCGCGCCCAGCGCGAGCAAGAGCGAGCCAAGCAACACGAACGGCACGCCGAACAAGAGCCACACGAACGCGTTCGTGCGTACCGTCGCCGCGATGATCCACGCGCCCAACATCACGACGGCGGTCCCGGCGATCAAGAGCGTGATCCAAATCCGCTGCAACCACGCGGGCAAATGAATTTGATCGAACGGCGGCGCGGCAACGCGTTCGGTTAGCGGCGGCGCAGCCAAGCGCGTGTCCGCTTCGCGCGTGCTGATCTCGCCGCGTTCGAGTTGTCGCAAAATTCCTAACGTGCTTGCATTGTCCATTCTTCCTCCCAATTCCAGGGGGCAGGGATCAGAGGTCAGGGGTCAGAGAACAATCTCCAATCTCTAATCTCTAATCTCTAATCTCCAACTCCATCAACGTCATCCCGCGCCAAAATCGAAAACCGTGCCGCTCCAGCGCGGTGATCAGTTCGGGATACGTGCTCACCGCATCGGCGCGAATCTCGCGCGCGGGCAATTTTTCCAGTGCGCGCCATGCCGCGCCGATCAATTCGTTTTCGACGCGCCCGCGAAAATCGGGATGCGTTTCGATCACGAGGCGATGCGTTCCGGCGAACTGCCGCCCGCGCACCAACAACAGCGCGGCAACGCGCTGATCGCGTTCCAGCACCCAGCGTTGCGTCGTCTGGGCGATGACGGTCTCACCCAGGAATTCCAGAAAGCGTTCGTCCCACGTGATTTCAAATTCGCTCTGGCGCGGACGCAATGGCTGGACGTTCGCGGGCGTCGCCGCGCGCACCAGTTCCGTCACCGCGCGCGCGTCGGACATTTTCAACGGGCGCACGCCGCTGACGCGCGCCGGCGCAAAGCGCAACGGCAAAGTCGCCAGCGTCCACTGTCCGCGCATCTCCAATTTTTTGAAACCCAGGTCTTGGTACAACTGGATCGCGCCTTCATTCTGCGGGCGCACGTTCAGCAGAACGGACGACGCGCGCTGGCGGCGAATGTGTTCGAGCGACGCGCGCATCATTTCGCGCGCGATGCCGCGCCGTTGGTACTCGCGCTTGACTGCGACGTTGCTGATGTAATACCGATTGCCGCGCGCCAGATCAAACGTCAAGGTCGCGTTGCCGACGATTTTGCCGTCTTCGATCCAGACGAATCCTTCGAACGTTTCGGGAAAGGTCGGCGCATAGTTCAGCGTCCACAACACGATCCCGAGCTCGCGCATCAACGGCAAATTAGCAAACGGGAAATTATGCTCGCCGCGAAATGCTTCTTCCAGCAAGCGCGCCACGCCGTATAAATCGGTGCGCGCGCTGAACGGGCGAATGCCGCGAAATGCGACCTTGGGTTTGCCGATTGCCGTAGCGACCACGAGTGTCCTCTGGAAGTTCAACGTTTCAGGTTCAAAGTTCAAGGTTCGACGCTAACTTTGAATTTTGAACTTTTAACTTTGAACTTGCGCGACGCGCCGCCATTTCATCCAGAAAAACCTTGTCTTCGACGCGCAACAAGTACGGATTGAACATCTGCCCCACGCAGAACACAACCAAGATCACGCCCAGCACTGCGATCACCGCGCCGGGATCGAACAAGCCGCCAAACACTCCGGCGAGCGCGGTGCTGAGGGGCCAACTAATTTGCGCGATCAAGCGGCGCACGGCAAAGACGCGTCCCTGCAATTCGCGCGGCGTTTGCGTTTGCCAGATCGCCTGCGAGTGCGCGTTCATCATCGGCAACAAAAAGTGCGCGCAAAACGCCATCGCCGCGACGACATAAAACCAGGGCGCCACACCCAGCCCGATCATTATCGCGCCTTGCGCGATCAGTGGAACGACCACGCCGTAGACGCGTCGCTTTTTCAAGCCGCCCCACGCGCTGATCAACACGCCGCCCGCCACGCCGCCAATACTGCCGATCGTGCCGATCAGCGCGAACGCGGTTTCGAATGTAAAGCCGCGCGCCAGCCAATCGGCGGCGAGATTGAATTTGACGATCAGCGGCATAAAAATTCCAAGCGGCGAGCCGACGAAATTCGCCACCGTGAATGTGCCGAGCAGCCACAAGAGCGGCTGGCGATGCCAAATGTACAGCGCGCCTTCGCGAATGTCCGCCCAAATACTTTTTTGCGATCCATCCGCCGCGCACAAATCGGCGCGCTGGGGCGACGGGATGCGCAAGAACACGAGCGCGCTGGCGGCAAAGAAAAACGTGATCGCATCGAGCGTGATCGCCAGCGGCGCGCCATCCGTCCACCGCGCCAGCGCGACGCCGAGATCGCCGCCGATGATGTTTTGCCGCGCGAGCGTCGGCAGCGAAATGATCGCCGCCGCGATGCCGGGCGAAAGAATACCGGAGAGCGCCCACATCGTTTGCATCATTCCGTTCGCGCGCGGCAACTGTTTTTCCGGCACCAGCATCGCGTACGACGTATCGAACGCGGAAAAGTGAAACGCGTGCAGAATCGCGTGCAGCCCGGCGAGCGCGATCACCATCCACAGTTGCAAACTCTGCGTCAGCATCAGCGTCGCCAAGAGCAAACTCAAGCCGCCGTTCAGAACATCCATCGCGATCATCGTGCGCTTGCGGTCGTGGCGGTCCGCCCACGCGCCCGCGAGTGGCGCGATGAACACGGTTGGCAAGGCGAAGGCGAGACTGACGGCGGAGAGCGCGAACGCGAGTTCCGGTTTCTGATCGGGACGCGGATAGAGCGTTTGCGTGAGCCAGATCGTCAGCGCGAAAAACGAAAGCGCGCTGCCAAAGACAGAAACCGATTGCGTCGCCCAAACCATCAGGAACGTGCGAAAACCATTCGCGGGCGGCTGGTGCGTCACTCGGGTTCTCCCTGCAGCAATTTGATCGCGTCGTCCGGCTTGATCTTGCCGCGCGCGAGATCGTCCAAGATCGCTTTGCGTTTTTCCGGCGAGATCGGCGCGGGCGCATCTTCTTTCGATTCCGCGCCGGGTTCGTACCCCATCGCGCGAATGATTTCGGTCAGGCGCGCGCGCACGGTCGAGTACGGCATTTGCAATTCCTCGCCGACTTTGTACGCGTTGCCGCGATTCTTGATAAACATTTCGACAAAGCGAACATCGTCTGCGCTCAACACCGCGAGTTTGCCCACGGTGAATTGCCCGCTGATGTCCGTGCCGCAGGCGCGACATTCCAGGCGCGTGACGGTCAATTCTTCGCCACAAATTGGGCATTTGCCAAAAACAGGGTGCATTGGTTCAATCCTTGTATTTTCTGTGCAATAATTTAACTTAAAAATCAAAATTTGTCAATAGATGTTACAGAACTGTAACACTACATAAAGCTGGTCCATCGTCGGCAAAGTCTATTGCCCCGCGATTGAAATCGCGGCAACGCCAACGAGCCCGCCTGCGCGAGCTAAATCGGCTGACGCAGCGCCTGCCCTGAGCCAAGCCGAAGGATCGGCGTGGCGTTTTGGGTGCCACGACTTGCAGCAGTCAAGCGGGCGTTAGAGTTTTGCGCGCGCATCCGACCGCCGAATGATGCTTCGTTCCTCAGTATAGTATTCCTCTACAAAAACTATCACAACCGCGAGGATTTTTTGGACACAGATGAACACAGACAAACACAGATAAAGAAAAAATCAGTGTTCTTCGGTGTTGGTCAGTGTCCAATGAGTTTGGTTGCGGCTTTGCGGCGCTATGACATGATTCGGCGTCTCAACCAGGTGAAAATCCGATCAATCGGATGGGCGAGCGACAGCCAACACGTTTCAACGTGTTTTCACTTGGTTGAGACATCGAATTTGTTCGATGGCGGACGCGCGCACGCAAAAGTTTGACGGGCACTCTGCGCAGTCGTTCGCTTTGCCAATTTAATCGAGTTGTGTTAGAATGGCGATCGTTCGTTTTGGAGATTAGAGATCGGAGATTGGAGACGGCGCGAATTCCAACTTCTAATCTCCAATCTCTAATCTCTAACTTTTGCAGGGAGGACGTGTGCTCAACATTGTCGGAAGACGTTATTGGTTTTTTGCTTTTTCATTCCTCATCATCATTCCCGGCTTGATTGCGATTGGGATGACGTGGGCGCAAACCGGACAGCCGTTTCGTCTGGCGATTGATTTTACCGGCGGCACCTTGCTCGAGTTGAAATTCGCCAAACCGCAGCAATTTCAGACCGACGAGATTGTCAAAATCTTTGGACAGTTCGATCTCAGCGCGAACGACGTGCACGTGCAACCGTCGGGCAATGATACGTTGATCATTCGCACCAAGACACTCGATAACGAAGTCAAAGTCAAAGCCGAAGAATTGATCCGCGCGCGCTTTGGCGATTTCGTCGAGCAACGCGCGGAATCGGTCGGTCCCGCCGTCGGCGCCGAAGTCGCGCAACGCGCCGCAGGCGCAGTCGCCCTGGCGATGCTCGCGATCTTGCTGTACATCACCTGGGCGTTCCGCCGCGTGCCGCAACCGTTCCGCTACGGCGTCTGCGCGCTCGTCTCGCTGGTGCACGACGCGTTCATCGTGATGGGGGTCGCCGCGATCTTCGGTTTGCTCTTCGGCTGGGAAGTGGATGCGCTCTTCCTCACCGCGCTCCTCACCGTGATCGGCTTTTCCGTGCACGATACCATCGTCGTGTTCGACCGCATCCGCGAAAATCTCTCGCGCATCCGCGGCGTCTCGTTCGAAGAGGTCGTCAATCACAGTATCTTGCAAACGCTCGACCGCTCGATCAAC
The DNA here is from genome assembly GCA_016865935.1 of Chloroflexota bacterium. Taxonomy (GTDB): domain Bacteria; phylum Chloroflexota; class Anaerolineae; order UBA4142; family UBA4142; genus VGOB01. The sequence continues at coordinate 21,913 of VGOB01000054.1, forward strand.
ACCGTCTTGACGACCTTGTTCGTGTTGGCGGCGTTGATGCTATTCGGCGGGATCACCATCCGCCAGTTCGCCATCACGTTGTTCATCGGCATCTTCAGCGGAATGTTTTCCTCGATCTTCACCGCCGCGCCGTTGCTCGTCGTGTGGGAAAACAACGAGATTGGCAAATTCTTCCAGCGCTTGAGCGGCAAACAAAAAACCGCGACCGCGTAAAGCGATTTTCGGTTGCCGAATTTTGATTCTCGATTCCTGCTTGCTCCGAGCCGTTCTCATTTGCGAGAACGGCTTTTTTTCACGCGTCACGCATCGCGTATCACTTGTCACCGTAACTTGGTTGTGGTAAGATAGGCGCGTGCCAAGCCAAACACTGGTGCGCGCCGCGCGCGCCGCAGATCGGGACGCTATCATCGCGTTCTGCCAAAACACCTTCAGTTGGGGCGATTACATCGCCGATGTCTGGGAGCGCTGGCTCGCAAACGGACAACTCCTCGTCGGCGTGGTGAACGATCAGCCGATCAGTTTGATGCACGTCGCGTTGCACGGCGAGATGGCGTGGCTGGAAGGAATGCGCGTCCATCCCGATTTCCGGCGCCAAGGCAGCGCGCGCGCGGTTGAAGCGGCGGGGCGCGCGTGGGCGCGCGAACACGGCTGCCGCGTCGCGTGTCTGGCAACGAGCATCAAAAATGTCGCCGCGCAAGGAATGTTGGACGCGATCGGTTATCACCGCGCCGCGCAGTTCAACGACTGGGAGATCGAACCCGCGCCCGGCGATTTTTCGCGCGCGCGCATCGCCACGGAAAACGATTTGCGGAACGTGGACGCGCGCTGGCGCGCGTCCGAATCCTGCGCGGCAAGTCATGCGATCGTTCCGGATCGGCAGTGGCATTGGACGCCCCTGGACGACGCGCGTTGGCGCGAGCATTTACGCGCCGGCGAAGTGCGCGTCGCGCCGAACGGGCTCGCGTTGTTGCTCGCGTCGGAAGAACACGCTTGGATCGGAATGTCGCTACTCGCGCTGGCGGGCGATGAAGACGCGATGGGCGCGCTCGCGCACGCGGCGCGCGGCGAAGCCGCGTATCGCGGCTATCCGCGCCTCGAAGGTCAAGTTGCGGATTGCCCCGCCGCCAATCGCGCGCTCGAACGCGCCGGCTTCACGCGCGGCGGCGGAATGTTTATCTACGAGATAGAATTGTGATGGAACGAAAACAGCGGTCAGCAATCAGCAATCAGCAGTCAGCGGTCAGCGGTCGGTGGTCAAATTTGGTACTCGCGTTGTTGACAATGACACTCGCCGCCTGCGCGCCACGTCCGATTCCCACGATGACGCTCGCCACGCCGACCTCGGTTCCCAGCGTGACGCCCTTGCCCACCCTCACGCGCGCGCCGACGATCTCGCCAACCGAGATTCCACTCGCGACGCCAGTACCGTTTGCCACGCCGACGATTTTTGGCACGCCGTTTCCGTACGATCGCAACCCGCGCGCGATTTTGATCGAGGCGGACGTGTTGGGCGAATCGTCCGCCCGTTTGCGCGATCTGCACGTTCCCTTGTTTCGATTGTACGGCGACGGCTTTGTCATCTTCGCCGGAGCCAACGCGCCCCTCTCCACCGGACTCGATGCAGTCGTTCGCACCGGGCGTTTATCCGAGGGCGAGATTCACAACTTGCTGGCGTACCTCAACCAGATCGCGTTTTTGAATTTGCGCGATTATTACGAGCCGCGCCCCAAGCCCGCGGACGCGGCGACGGCGTACATCACCGTCTACCAAACCAAAGCGAAAACCGTGCGCGTCTACGCGCCCAATCACGAAACTACGCCGCAAGCATTTTCGAACGCGCTCAAGAAAATTTTGTTGACGACTCCGGTGGACGCGCAAACTTTCACGCCGACCGAAGGTTTTTTGCAGGCGACCGATGCCGGCGCGCTGACGAGTTTTTCCGTCAAAGACAATGTGATTGATTGGACGATCCCCGCCGTCAAATTGGCAGACGCCAACACCGGCGTCACGCTCACCGGCAGCGCGTACGCGCAACTCGTCGCGTTGCGCGCGGAGAAACCGACCGCGACCTTGTTTCGGGAAGGCGAGCGCGCGTATCGCGTCCGCTTTGAGCCCAAACTGCCGCGCGCGGTCTACCTCACGGACGCGCTCGGAATGATCTTGAACGCGCCGCGTGAATTCAGCGGACGCGTCTTTGAAATCGTCGGTCGCTATCGCGGCTGGAATCTCTACGGCGAAGCGCGCGGCACGCCCGTCACACGCAACGATTGGACGATTGCGGACGACGGCGGCGCGATGTACGTCACCGGCGCGAGCGTGCGCGGACTCGATCCCGGATCGCGCGCCGACGCGTGGACGGTGGTACGATTGACCGCGCGCGTCGTCTACGTTCGACTCGGCACCAGTTATTTGGAGGGGATACGCGTGGAAATTCTGACGCCTGAAACGCCGCCGTCTCCGTCCGCGCCCGCCAGTCCCGCCGCCACGGCAACCGCAACAGGCGTTGCGAGCGCGGACGCGGCAATCGCCGCCGTGCAAGCGCGTTTTCCCGAAACGGCAAAAATCAAAAAAGCCGTCCCCAACACTATCGGCGGGACGACGGACATCAAAATTTTCGATCGCGGCGAGGGTTGGGAAATCGCGTTCGTCGAGGGCTGGGGCGATTGTATGGCGGGCTGTATCAACAATCGGTATTACTATTTTTCGATTCGCAAAGACGGACGCCTCACCAAAGTCGGCGAGTACGCGCGCGTCTTTAACGACGCGACGAATTCGTACCAAACCAGCGGCGTGCCGATGTGGGGCGTGCCGCGCTGACGCGTTGCCTTTTTCTGCGTTTGGCGTAAAATAGCGTGGAATGAGAAATTTACCAATCCATTGGACGCGCGTCGCGATCCTTCTACTCGTCTTGTTCGGCGCGATGATTGCGCCGGTCGACGCGCAAAGCGCGGATCTCGCCGCCGATCTCGCCGCGCGCATCAACCGCGAACGTGTTGCGCGCGGGCTTGCGCCGCTCGCGCTCAACGCGAAACTCACCGCCGCCGCGCAAGCGCACGCGGCAGACGTGGCGCGCAACGGCAGAACGAATAACGCGCAAGAAGGGCATATCGGCTCCGACGGCTCGACCGTGTTCGATCGCGTCGCGCGCGCCGGCTATGGCGCGTACAGTTGGGGCAGACGACTCGGCGAAAACTGGGCGTGGTATCGCACTCCGGCGGACGCGTTCGCGATGTGGATGGAGAGCGCGGGGCATCGCAACAATATTCTGCATCCGCTCTTTCGCGAAATGGGGATCGGCGTCACTACGCACCCGGTCGTCGGATTTGTGTACGTCGTTGACTTTGGCGCGCAACCCAACGCCCTCCCGATTTTCATCAACGATGGCGCGGCGCAAACACAGGCGCGCGATGTGAAACTCACGTTGACGAGTGAAGACGTGGCGCCGAACGGCGACGGCGATTCTATCGGCCGTCCCGCGCAGGTGATGATTTCCAACGCCGCCGATTTTTCGGACGCGCACTGGCAAACGTACGCGCCCAAGATCACGTGGACGCTTGCGCCGAACGGCGGCGCGAAAACCGTCTACGTCAAATATCGCGATGCGAAAGGGCGCACCGCGCTCGCCAGCGATTCGATCCACTTGGGCGCGGTTGCCGCGCCAACCAGCGCGCCCACGCGCGCGCAGCCGACGTTCGCGTCAACGCGCGTCAACGCGGCGCCGACTTTGATCGCGACGCGCGCGCCGACTGAAGCGCCGACTGAGACGCCGACGCCGACAATAACACTCGCGCCGACCGAAACGCCGACCGCGTCGGCTCAAGTCGTCGTTCGCGCGACGGAGACGCTCGCGCCGGTGAGCGAAGCGCGCGCGCCGAGTTTCGACGGGCTGGGGATCGTGGTAATCGCAGTAATGTCTATCGTGCTGATCCGCGCGTGGTACGCGGTGGAGCGTTGAGGTTAGGTGTGGTGCGCCGGTTTTTGTTTCTGCTGATCTGCGGAGCGTTCATCCTCGCGTCGAGCGCGTGTAGCATCGCGCAAGTTTTTCTGCCCTCCAGCGCGACTGTGGCGACGAACGAGTACGCGATCCACATCGTCCAGCCGAACGAATCGGCGAGTCAGATCGTCGCGCGTTATGGGATGACGATCGAACAACTGATCGCGCTCAACAGCGGAATGTATCCGTCGCTCGCGCGCGATCCGTCATCGCTGAAACCGGGCTGGCAGTTACGCGTCGTCCTGGCTGGAACGAGCGGCGCGCCCGGCGCGCCGGTGGATTCGCACGCCGATCTGAACGCGGTGGTCCAAGAAGTGATCGATCGCATCAACGCCGAGCGCGCGCGCCGCGGATTTCTGATTTTGCGTCACGATGTCACCTTGACGCGCATCGCGCAGGCTCGCAGCGACGATCTGATCGCGCGCAATTATTTCAGCCACCACGATCCCGGCACGGGGCAAGAGCCGTTCCTGCGCTATTTGCAGGCGGCGAAATTCACGTATCGGTACGCCGGCGAAAATATCGCCGAGATCAAAAACGACGCGGGCTGGGTGCCGCCCTGGCTCACGATTGCCTCGCGGTACAGCACGACCGATCTCGCGAATGAATTTGTCACGGGGTGGCTGAACAGCCCGGAACATCGCGCGAACATTCTCAACGCGAACTATCGGCGCACCGGCGTGGCGCTGGCGCTCAACAGCGACGGTCGCCGCATCGTCGCGACGCAAGTGTTTGCGGATTAGGAGGCATTCGATTGTTGGATCACATCCTCAACCAAGTGACGGAACAGACGCGCGATGACGGACCGCTGCTCGCGGAATTCGCGACGCGCAGCGAGCCGTTCGCCAACGACTTGTTCGCCGCGTGGAACGAGATTTGTCGCGCGGCGGGCGCGCCGCCGACCGCGTTCGACGAAACGTTTCGCGCGTTCTTTGGCGAGCTGAAACAATCCAATCTGCGCGGCGCGTACGCCGCGTTTGGCGCGTGGGGCATGGACGCCGCGCGCGCGCGGATGGAATACGCCGCCGCGCTGCAATTGATCCGCGAGAGCCAGCGCGCGCTTTTGCCGTTCGTCTTGCGCGCGTACGCCGACGCGCCGCAGTTGCCCTTGTTGCTCGACGCGCTCGGCGCGGCGTTCGACGGGCTGGTGACCATCGTCGGCGCGGCGTATGTGACCACCGCGCCCGAACGCTTTGCGGACGGCGTTCCGGCATACACCCTGGGTCAACTGACCGGCGGCGCGGCGCACACGCTCAACAATTTGCTCGCCGCGATTCTGGGACGCACGCAGTTGCTGATCGAGCGGACGGATGACCACGCGTGGCGCGAGGAATTGGAAGCGATTCAATCCACCGCCGCGACCGGCGCGCGCATCGTGCGCCGTATGCAGGATTATTTGCAGACCGCCGGCGCGGCGGAAAATCCTGCCGCCGACGTAAACCTGGCGTTGCGCGACGCGGCGGAACTGACGCGTTTCGTCTGGCGCGATCAAGCCGAAGCGCGCGGCATCGTGATTGACGTGGTCAAAGATTTCGCCGACGTGCCTCCGGCGCAGATCGCGCTGTCCGATCTGCGCCGGGTGTTGGTCGCGCTGATTCTGAACGCGGCGGAAGCGTTGACGGAGGGCGGGCGCATCGCGTTGCGAACCGAACGCAAAGACGATCAGGTGGTGCTCGCGATCATTGACGATGGCGCGGGAATGTCGGACGCGGTGCGAACGCGGCTGGGCGAACCGGGTGTGACGACGAAAGCCGCGCCGCATTTGGGAATGGGTTGGAATATCGTCGCCAAGATTTGCAAGCAGTTTCACGGGACGTGGTCAATCGAAAGCAAATCAGGACAAGGCACGACGGTCACGCTCGCTCTGCCGCTGGCAAAGCGAATCGCGGGAGGGAAAATTCGATCTATGACGGCGACACGCGCGGCAAACATTCTCGTGATTGACAACGAACCTTCGGTGCGCGATCTTCTGGCGCGCCTGCTCAAACTGCATGGACACACCGTCGCGACGGCGGAGAGCGGCGCGGAAGGAATCGCAACATTCAAGGCGGGCAAGTTCGATCTCGTGTTCACCGATCTGGGAATGCCGGAAATGTCCGGCTGGGACGTGGCGCGCGAGATCAAGAACCTCAACGCCAAAACGCGCGTGGGCTTGATCACCGGCTGGCCGATTGATTTGACGCGCGACGAATTGCGCGCGCGCGGCGTGGATCAGGTCGTCGCCAAGCCATTCGATTTGCCGGCGTTGCTCAGTCTGATCGAAGATGCCGTGGCGTTGAGCGACAAGAAACAAGCGGGATCGTTCGATCGTTGAGTGGTTTGGTAGTTGGTTATGGCGCGATATCGTCCAATGCCTTGTGAGCGGCTTGGCGGTAGTGTTCGGACTTGGCTTGGAAGTTGACTCGCCACTCAGCGGGCTGATCGGCTAGGTGTCGTGTCCAATGACATCGTAGACAAAAAAGTATGATGACATCGTAGACATTTTGCTAGACGGGTCAGGTCAAAGTGCGTAGTTAACATCGCGCTATTGGGATGTCGCGTCTATACTGCTTCCGTAAGGAGGCACTATGGA
>VGOB01000055.1 GCA_016865935.1 Chloroflexota bacterium
CGTCCCCTCCTGGCTTCTGGACGCAAGAAGTCAGTTGGTTTTTTGCGCCCAGGATCTGTGCGGTGCTACACAACGCTCGTTGGTTCAATCTCATGCTCGCACAACCCGCGAGGATTCTTCACCGCTGGGTCGAAGGGATGCCGCTTGCCATCGAGTTGGCGGCGGCAAGCGTGGGGACGCGCACCTGCGCGGAGATTGCGCGCGAGCTCGAGCGCGGCTTGAGTTTTCTGCAAACCGATTTGCGCGATGTGCCGGCGCGGCATCGCAGCGCGCAGGCGGCATTCGAATATTCCTGGCGCTTGCTCACTCCGGCGGAACAACGCGCGTTCATCGCGTTTTCCGTTTTTCGACGCGGCGGCGCGCCGGAGGCGGCGCACCAAGTCACCGATGCCGCGCCTGCAGTTCTCGACGCGCTGGTAAACAAATCGCTCTTGCGTTTTCTGCCAACCAAACGCTACGAGATGCACGAGTTGCTGCGCCAGTATGCCGCCGAGCGACTTGCCGCGTTGCCGGAGCAAGAAACCGCCGCGCGCGACAAACATTGCGCGCATTACACCGCGTTCCTGCAGCAGCGCGAGGACGCGCTCTTTGGCGCGGATGCTGCGCGCGCGCAAGCCGCGATTCGCGCCGAGATGGACAACATTCGCGCGGCGTGGGACTGGGCGGTAGCGCACGCGCGCGCCGGGGAGATCGCGCGCGGGTTGAACGGCTTGGCGCGGTTTTACACGCTCGTGGGTCCGTTTAGCGAAGGGGAGAAACTCATCGGGCGGGCAGTGGAATGTGTGCGCGCGCTCGACGAACAAAACGTGCAGATTCTATTGAGCCGGTTGCTCGTCGAGCAGGCGCGCATTCAGAGCAAGATGGGGATGTGCGATCAAGCCCTCGCGGCAACGCGAGAGGCGATTGATCTGGCGCGCCGCGCCGATGCGACTGACGCAATGGCACTGGGTTACATGATACAGGGCCTTGCGCTTTGCTACAAGAGTGCCCACAGGGCGGCACAAACTCAAATTGAACAATGCCTAGCTTTAGCTCAACCTGCCTCAGCACAGTTTATTCGGGCAGAAGGGTTAAAGGTTCTTAGCAACGTTTATATGAACCTGGGTGATTATGCTGATGCCATAACCATCTCCGCGCAGGCGCGGCATATCTCTCACAAGATGGGGCATCAAAAGGGAGAAGGCGAGGCGTTGCTCAATATTGGATGTGCACATATTTACAAAGGCGATTATCTGGAAGGCGCAAATTATCTCACGCAAGCGCTTGGTATCTTTCGTAGAATTGGCGACCGACGGAGCGAAGGGGTCGCGCAAGTAGACCTGGGGCTGACATACAATCAACAAGGAGATTACGTTGTTGCCAAGACGCACTACCAAGAGGGCTTGCAGATTTCGCGCGAGCTGGGAGATCGTCTAGGCGAAGGCGTTGCGACTATCAATCTTGGTTATATCTCCGATCAGTTGGGTGAATACGCCAGCGCTAAAATCTACTATGGGCAGACACTGTGTATCTACCGTGAAATTGGTGCTCGAACAGAAGAAAGCCTATCGCTCTCTTGTTTGGGGTTGTTGTCTCACCACATAGGCGATAATGAAACGGCTTACCAAAACTGTCAACAAGCAACACAGATCGCGCAAGAGGTTGGCGCGCGTAATGTCCAAGCATACGCGCTCACGCGCCTCGGGCACGCGCTCACAGGGTTGAATCGTTTGGCAGAAGCCGCCGACGCGTACCAGCAAGCCCTGGATATCCGGCGCGCGTTGGGACAGCAGAACCTGGCGATGGAACCTCTCGCCGGACTCGCGCGCGTCGCGCTGGCGCAAGAGAATCTCTCCCAAGCGCAAACCCAGGTCGAAGAAATTCTCAAACATTTGGAGACGCACAATTTTGACGGCACCGACGAACCCTTCCGCATCTACTTGACCTGCTACCGCGTCTTGCGCGCCAGTCGCGACGCGCGCGCTCGAACGATTCTGGCTACCGCGCAGCGTTTGTTGCAAGAACGCGCCGCGCGCATCAGCGACGAAACCGCGCGCCGCTCGTTCTTGGAAAATGTGCCGCACCATCGTGAAATTATCAATTGCCAATTGCCAATTGATAATTGATCATTTTCTCACGCGCTCACAATCCCCTTGCGAATCGCCAATTTGATCAACTCAGCCGTATTGCGGACATCCAGTTTCTCCATCATGTTCGCGCGATGCGTGTCCACCGTTTTGATGCTGATGTTCAATCGCTCCGCGATTTCGCGGCTGCTCAAGCCCTCCGCCACGAGTTGCACCACTTGGCTTTCGCGCTCGGTCAACCGCGGCGGCGCTTCCTTCGTCTCGGCGGATTCCGCAACCGCGTTGACGACGGTTTGCGTGATGCGCGGCGGCAAGTACGCGCCCTCTTCGTACACCGCGCGGATCGCGCCGATCAATTCCGTCGCGCGCGCGGTCTTGGTGATGTAGCCGACCGCGCCCGCGCGCAAGAGCGGCACGACGTACTCCTTGCTGTCGTGTTGCGTCAACACCAGAATCCGCGTGGACGGAAAACGTTTGTGGATTTCGCGCGTCGCTTCCAGCCCGTTCAACACCGGCATTTGAATATCCATCAGCACGACATCCGGATCGAATTGAGCCACCGCGTCAAGCGCGCGTTTGCCGTCGGCGGCTTCGCCGATCACTTGGATATCTTTGCGCCGCGCGAGCAACGCGCAAATTCCCTCGCGCACGATGGAATGATCGTCCACCACTAACACTCGAATCGGTTTTGACATTTCAAATTCCTGACGTATGGCGGATGGCGGATGGCATATCGCTTGTCGCGTATAGCCATCTGCTATTCGCTATCCGCCATCCGCTATCGGCGCCGTCAACTGAACCGCTGTGCCGTCGCCGGGCTGGGACTGAATTTCCACGCGTCCGCCGATCGCGCTCATCCGCTCTTGCATTCCCAGCAACCCCAGCCCGCGCCGCTGATCGCGTCCGCCAAAAACCGTCGCCGCGTCAAAGCCCTTGCCGTTATCTGTGATCCAGACCTGAACCTGGGTGGGCGCGAATTCCAGCGTGAACTCGGCGCGCGTCGCGCGCGAATGACGCGCGATGTTGTTGATCGCTTCCTGGATCACGCGAAAGAGCGCAGTCTCGACGCCGGGGGGCAAGCGGCGCGGCTCGCCCGTTTCGCGCAGCGTGAAGCGAATGCCGGGGTCGTTCAAGCGCGCTTCGGCGTACCAGCGCAGCGCGGGCAACAAGCCCAGGTGATCGAGCATCGTCGGACGCAAATCGAGAATGATGCGGTGAATTTCGGCGAGCGCGGTGGTGACGAGCTCGTGCATCCGTTCCAATTGCGGCTTGAGATCGTTCAGTGACAACGTGTCCGCCGCGTCGTCCAACGCGTACGCCAAGCCGGTGAGAACCTGGCACGTCTCGTCGTGCAACTCGCGCGAGATGCGCTTGCGTTCTTCCTCTTGCGCCGAGAACACGCGATTGAGCAATTCGCGGCGCGCGCGTTCTTTCTGCCGCACGGCTTCATACAACTCCCGAATTTCGGCGGCGGCTTGCTGGCACTCCGCCGTTCGCTCTTGCACGCGCGCGTCGAGTTCGGAATTCCAGGTTTCGATTTCGGTGATTGATTGTTTCAAGCGGACGCGCATCGCATCGAACGAACGCGCCAACGCGCCGATTTCGTCTTCGCCCTGCGATTCGAGCGGCGTATCCAGATCGCTCGCGGCGATGCGTTGCGTGGCGGCGGTGAGCGCTTGGACCGGCGTGATGATACTGCGCGTCGTCAAATAGACCAGCATCAGCGCGCCCGCCAGCATAATCGCCATCAACGCAAAAATGCGAATTTGAAGTTGGTGGATCGACGCGAACACTTCGTCTTCGCTCTGCCGCACGGCGACGCCCCACTGCGCGCGTTCGAGCGGCGCGAACGCCAACACTTCGCGGCGCGGGATCGTCGGCGCGGACGCGCTGTGACAATCGTGACAGGTCGAAACTGCCGTGCGGTGATCGCGAATCATTGCCGCGAGCGTCGCTTCGTGATCGCTCTGAATGCCGATCCGTTCGCGGCGCGTGCTGACGAGAATCGTGCCACCCAGATCGATCAAGTCCAGATAGCCCGATTCGCCCAAGCCGATGGGATCGGTGAAGACGCGCGTGGTCGGGCTGGTCAGATCGATTCGGATGAACAGCGCGCCGACGATCGCGCCGGTGGCGTCGCGCACTGGAGTTCCGGCTATCGCCGCCGAACCGTTGCTTTGCGGGAGGCGCGCAAAACGCGAGACCGCAAAATCTTGTCCGCCCAACACCGCATTGACGGACGCGAATTGCGTAAACGCAATCGGCGTCGTCAGAGGAGGATGCGCGGCAAGCGCGCGTCCGGCGCGGTCGAGGAAGATGACCTGGGTCGTGTACAAATCAAGGCGTTGTCGCGCGCGGGCGAGGGTTTCGTCGAGAGCGGCGGAATCGGCAGGCGAAATCGCGCGCGCGACCTCCGGCAAAACGCTTTCGATGTTTGTCAGGACGTAATCAATGTGGCGCGCGCTCGTCTGCGCCAAGATGACGCGTTCGTGCAAAGTGACCTGGATGTTTTCGTTCAGCGCGGCGGTGCCCAGGTAGAGAAACAGCGCGACCAGCGCGATCGTGCCGACGACGACGATCAGCGCCATCTTGGCGCCCAGCCCGACGCGCTGCCACAGTGCGACGAGCCGCGGCGATAGGACCACTCTCAACATCGTAATTCGCTATTTGCTACTCTGCGCGTTCGCCGCGTCGCACCGCCAGCATAAACACGAAGGCAAAGACGAGCGTGATCGGCGCAAGCACGAAGATCATTCCGTAATCGCCGCCCATCGCTTCGATCAAATAACCCGCCAGGATGGGCCCGATCACTGCGGCGGCTGTCGAGAAAAAGTAATACAACCCAGTGTACGTGCCGAGTTCCGTTTGCGGCGCGACATCCACGACCATCGCTAACGAATTGACGTTGATGAGAGCCCATGCCACCCCGGCGAGCGCGAGCAATATCGGCAAGACCGCGCCTGAGGTTTGTACGTCAACCGGGAGCGCGCGAACTACGGCAAGCAAAATGGCGAGCGTCGCGATGCCTGTCAGAATGGTTTTGCGGCGTCCCACTCTGCCCGCGATGTAACCGCTCGGCACGGCAAAGAGCACAAACATCAACGCGAGAAAAGAGAGTAGGAAGGCGGCGTTGTTCGGCTGCAACTTGAGCATCTTGACGCCGTAGAGGGTGAAGAAAGTTTCGACGGCGTTATATCCCACGAACCACGAAAAGATCGCGCAGAAAAGTAAGAGCGCGCTCTTCTCGCGTTCTGCCAAGACCACACGCAAGCTCTGAATCAATCCGGGTCTCGCTTCGACCGCTTTCGTGTCGCCGTCCTGCGGCTCTTTTATCTTCCAGACAACAATCGCGCACGCCAGGACCAGGGCTGCCGCCGCCGCGGAAAATGGCAGCGCGCGATTCAAACCGTACAAATACGCGCCGGCGGCAAACGCGAGAATGCCGCCGATGCCGCCCATCAAATTGATCAATCCGTTCGCTTGGCTGCGAAACTGGGACGGCGTAATGTCCGGCATCAACGCGATGACCGGCGTGCGAAACAGCGCGAGCGCGACAGTCGTCAACAGCAAGACCGCGACGAAGACCCACAACATACCTGGCTGCACAAGTACTGGGAGAAGCGCAAACCCAAGTGCGGCAAGGGGGGCAAAGATGATGATGAAGGGGATCCGCCGTCCAAAGCGGGTGCGCGTGTTGTCGCTGACCGAACCGATCATCGGCTGAATCAGAAATGTGATGATCGTCCCCAGCGTGACAATCAAACTCACTTCGTTCGCCTTCAATCCAAAGTCAGTGCCCAGGAACGGGGCCACGTACGATTTGTTAATACCCGTGATGATACTGATGCCGAAAAATCCAAAACCAAGCAATAACGTTCTGCCGACGTTCAACTTCATTATTGCACCTCGTCTTTCCACAAGTGGCTGATTGATCCACCAGCCATTGGTTCATTGGCGCGTTCTCCTTTCGCCGGTTGGCAGGCGAATGCGCAAACGGCGTGTTGTCGCTCAAGTACAGCGGGAGTTGCCGTTGCGCGCATTCTACCCCGAGAGTGCGCATAGGTCAAATCACACCTGGCGGGTTTTTCCTTTTCTAGCATTTCAGGTAGTGTCCCTGTAAACGGTGAAAGCCCAGCGACGCCTCATCACTTTTGTTTGGGCGGGACACGAAAACTTGACTCATCCATGCTCCACACGTGATCGGTGAGATCGGCTGCCATCGCCGGTGTTACGGGATTCCACTTTTTGTAGCAAGCGCGTGGTCCTTTTGGCGGTATCGGTTCGGGCAACTGCTGACGCAAGCCACGATGCGGTCTCACAAAATGATGGCAGGCAATTGGGGAATCCTGTCAAGTATTTTTCTGCTCCGTCTGCGCGCTGAACTTTGACAATTGTTTGCTTTTGTCTACACTCATTGCAGAAAGAATTCCGCGCCGCGAGGTTTACGGTTGAACACACACTTGGCACAAGCGCTCAAAAAGATTCTAGATCGCGTCGTCACCAATCCGATCGAATTGATCACGTACGAGATGGACTCGTCGCTCGAACGCGGCAAGCCCGATGCCGTTGTCTTTCCGCGCACGACCGATCAAGTCAGCCGCGTCATTCGGTGGGCTAGTGACAATCGGCTCCCAATTGTCGCGCGCGGCGCGGGAACCGGGCGCTCCGGCGGCGCGGTGCCAGAACGCGGCGGCATCGTCATTGCGTTCGCGCAAATGAACCGCCTGATCGAACTCGATCGCGTGGGACGCAGCGTCGTCGTCGAACCCGGGATGGTCAATTCGATTTTGGACGCGCAGGTCAAACCGGCAGGATTATACTATCCGCCCGATCCGTCGAGCGGACGCGTCGCGACGATGGGCGGCAACGTCGCAGAAAATGCCGGAGGTCCGCACTGTTTCAAATACGGCGTCACGACCAAATACGTCACCGGACTGGAAATCGTGTTGGCGAATGGACAAATCATCCAACTCGGCGGACGCGCGCTCGATTATCCCGAGTACGATTTTCTCGGCGTCGTCACCGGGAACGAAGGGACGCTCGGCGCGATCACGCGCATCGACGCGCGCCTGGTTCGCGTTCCACCCAGCATCAAGACGATGACCGCGGCGTTCGATTCGATCGCGCAAGCCGGGCAAGCGGTATCGGCGGTGATCGCGACGGGACTGATCCCGGCAACCTTGGAAATGATGGACCAGCAAATTATGCGCCACATCGAAGCGTTCGCGCATCCGGGGTTACCGATCGACGCGGGCGCGCTGCTGATCGTCGAAATGGACGGGTATCCCGCCAGTCTCGATCCGCAGATTTCTGAGATCGCGGAGATTTTGCGCCGCAACGGCGCGCGCGATCTGAAAATCGCGCAGACGGAACAAGAACGCGAAACGCTGTGGTTCGGACGCAAGAGCGCGGGCGGCGCGTATCCGCATTTCACGGTAGACAGCACCGTGCCGCGCAGTCGGATCGCGCAAGCGCTGGACGCCGCGAATCGCATTTGTGAAAAGCACGGCGTCCAGGTCGGGCACGTTTTTCACGCGGGCGACGGCAACCTGCATCCTTCGATCATGATGGAGGAAAGTAATCCGCAACAAGTTCAAGCCGTCTTGCGCGCCGCGCGCGAAATTATGCAAGAGATCGTCCGGTACGACGGCGCGATCACCGGCGAACACGGCGTGGGCATCGAAAAGCGCGAGTTTATGCCGTTGATGTACAGCCCGAATGAACTCGCCGCGCACTGGGACCTCAAACAAGTTTTCGATCCGGACAACCGGATGAACCCCGGCAAAATTTTTCCGCGCGAGATGCCGCGCGCCAATCCGATTCCGCCCGCGCCAACTATGCCCGGCGCTGTTTTCACACCCACGTCTGCGGAAGAAGCGGCGGCGGGATTGGCGGCGTTGTCAGCCGCGAAACAAGCGGTGGTAATCCGCGGACAGCCAGCCGCCGTCGGTCGCAAGCCCGCCCTGAGCGGAGTCGAAGGGTCGGCAGTCGTGCTGGCTACCGCGAATTTACGCGGCATCCTGAAATACGCGCCGGACGATCTGTACATCACCGCTGGCGCAGGGACAACCCTCGACGAAATTCAAGAGTTCCTCGCCAAAGACAGCCGTCAGGTGCCGCTCGTGTCACCCTGGCGCGACGCCACGCTTGGCGGACTCGTCGCCGCGAACGTAAACTCGCCGCAACGAATGTTGTACGGTGCGGTGCGCGATCACCTTTTGTGCGCGACGGTCGCGCTCGCCGATGGGCGCGTGATTCGCGCGGGACGCCCCGTCGTGAAGAATGTCGCGGGCTATGATTTGCCGAAACTTTTCGTCGGTTCGTACGGTACGCTGGGCTTGCTCGCGGATGTCACGTTGAAGCTGATGCCGTTGCCGCGCGTCCAGCGCACGTTGGCGATCCCAGTAGACGATCTGACGCGCGGTCTGATTTGGGCAGAACACTTGTTGCCGCTCGCGTGGGTGGCTTCTGCGCTTGTCGTGCGAAAAAATGAAGCGGGGTCTGCCGCGCCGTTCGTCTTGGCGTACACCGCCGAGGGAATTCCGGAGGATGTGGAAGCGGAATTGGCACAGGTGCGCGCGACTCTCGAAAGAATCGGCGCGGCGCCACCAAGCCCGGAGGCGGCGCCCAGCGGCACCGCGCTCTGGCGCGAATTGATCGCGCGCGCCCAACCGAACGCGTGGCACGCGCGCATTGGCATCGCGCCGAAAGATGCGTGCGCGTTTGTGCGCGCAAATAGCGCGCGCTTGGCACAGGGATCGTTTCTGCTCGATGTGGCAAACGGGCAGATCACGATTGTCGTCGAGATGAACGATCCGCAGCGCGCGCAGGAAGCGTTGACGGAATTGCGCCGCGCCGCGCGGGGCGTCGGCGGCTATGCGATCGTCACGGCGATGCCGCCGGAGTGGAATCGCGTCGTTGAGCGTTGGGGCTATCACCCTGAGACGCACGCGTTGATGCGCGCGCTGAAAGCGCGGTGGGACCCGGCGGGGATTTTGGAGCCCCGCACGTTCGTCGTGTGACGTCCCTAATGCGCGGACGCGCGAGTAAATATTTCAACCCGGGAGATAGATGCAGATGAGTTATTTTATCAAGCGCAGAGATGTCGAACCCATCACGCACGCGGGCGTCGTCAGTTATCCGATGCTGACCCACGCGCACGGGTGCGTCAATGGATTTTCGTCTGGCATTACTTGTTACACGGCGACGGAATACCTGACGCCGGGCGTCCACGACGATCAGGAAGGCTTTGTAGTCATCGCAGGGCGCGGGTGGGCAAAGGTCGGCGACGAAGAATACTACCTGGAACCCGATACGTGTTTCATCGCGCCCGCAGGAGTAGCGCATGCGCTCAAGCGCGATCCCGACGTGCCGTACATCAAGGTCGGTTGGTTTCACGGCGCGATCCGTTGATGCCGCCTGTTCGTCTTTCATCTTTCGGCAAGAGGTCACAATGAAATTCGCGCAATCCTCTTTCGTGTACTTCAACTATTCACTGCAAGACGCGATTCGGCGGCTCGCGCAATTCGGCTACGCCGGAATCGAAATCTGGGGCGGCAGACCGCATATGTATCGCCGCGATCTGGACGATCAGATCGACGCCCTCACGCGCTTGCTCGCGCAAAACAATCTGACCGTGTGCAATTTCATCCCCGCGCAATTTCGTTACCCTTCGATCTTGTGTTCGTTGAATGAAGTGGTGCGGCGCGACAGCGTCGCCTACATCCGGAGCGCGATGGACAACGCGATGCGCGTCGGCGCGCCGTCGGTAAGCGTGTGTCCTGGGATGACTCTGCGCGGCGAGAGCGGCGAACAGGGCTGGGCGCAATTGCGGCGCAGTTTGCTGCAAGTGCTGGAGTACGCCGAAAAGAAAAATTTGCGCGTGCTGATCGAACCCGCGCATATGTGGGAGACGACGCTGATTCGCACTGTGGACGAAGCATTGCGGATGATCGCCGAAATCCGATCGCCGCGGCTCGGCGTTCTGTTCGACACGGGGCACGCGCACGTCAACGGCGAAGATTTGGCGGACGCGGTTCGCAAATTGAAAAACGTGCCGCTCCACATTCACATTGACGACAATGACGGCGCGAGCGATTCGCATCACATTCCGGGCGCGGGCAAAATGGATTACGCGCCGTTCGTGCGCGCGCTGAACGAAATCGGCTACGCGGGTTTCGTCTCCGCCGAACTTGGTTTTCAGTACACGCGCGAACCCGATGCGGCGGTGCAGCAATCGCTCGTCGCGTTGCGCGCACTGTTCGCGCAATGATGAAGGGCGGACAAATTAAAGTCGTTCTCCGCGCGCCGCGCGGAGTGCATTTTGAAATTACCCGCAGAATGCCTGGGTCGTCTGGGGCGTGGCACGGGCGACGCAAGCCGCAACTATGCGCGCGCGGAGTTTCAAGACACTTTCTGCGGATTCGCCGCGTTAGCTGTAACAAATATTGCACTATATCAAGATGATGTAACACCTATTGCATTTTCTCCCCTCCTGTGTTATAATGCGCGCAGTCAGATTGACGGTGGGGACGCCTCTCCATCGTCCAGGGACTGCGACCGATGGGCAGTGCCGCGCCACTCGAAAATCGAATCACGACCGTCTTCCCCACGCTCAGTCACGCGCACCAAAAGTTGGCGCGCCTCATCCTCGACAATGGGCTCTTCGTCGCGTTCGCGTCCGCCGCCGAACTAGGCAAGCAGGTGGGTGTGAGCAACGCGACGGTCGTGCGCTTTTGCCAAACTCTCGGCTACGACGGCTATCCCGAACTCCAAGCCGCGGTGCGCGCCAACTTGCCTACCTACGTCCACAAAGTCCAGCAGATCGAACGCAAGTCCGCGCGCGTCCGCACCGAGAACCTCCTCCAACGCGTCTTTGAAATCGACGCGCAAAATCTGAGCGACACACTCGCCGCCCTCGATCAAGCACGGTTTTGGGCGGCAACGCGCGCCATCACGCGCGCCAGCGACATCCTCGTCGTCGCAGGCGGACTGTCGGCGGGGCCTGCGCTGTACCTGGCGCACTCGTTGAACGTGATGGGATTCGACGCGCGCGCCGCGCTCAACGGCGGCATTCCGCTCACGCTCGAACTCACGCGCGTGAAAGCATCGAGCGTCCTCATCGGCATCAGCGTTTGGCGTTACGTCGCGGACACCGTCGCGGCGATGGAACACGCGCGGCGCATCGGCGCGACGCGCATCGCGATCAGTGACAGCGCGGTCGCGCCGATCGCGCAACACGCCGCGTTCGCGTTTCAAGTCGCAACGAATGGCGCGGCGCACTCACTTTCGCTCACGAGTATGCTCGCGCTAATCAACGCGTTCGTCGCCGCGCTCTCGTTCACGCGCCCCAAGCAAACCGCGCGCGCGCTCCGCAAGATTGATGCCGCGTATCGCCGCGGCAAGTTGGTGCTGGAATAAATTGCGACCGCCGCGCCAAAGGCAGAAGGATGAAGGATGAAGGATGAAAAAAATTCATCCTTCATCCTTCATCCTTCATCCTTGAAGAGAGGCGGTCAGTTCTCAAGGATGAATATGGACACATCAGACACTCGCAAAAAACGGCGCGTGATGGTCGGCGCGATCGGCAAGTGCGTCCACAATCTCGGCGTCGAGGGCTTTGCCGATTGGTTGCAGGATCAGGGTTTGGGGTACGTCTCCGTCAAACTCGGTCCCGCCGTGCCGATTCCCGAAGTGATCAACAAGATTCGCGAAGCGCGTCCCGAAGTCGTCGGCGTTTCGATGCGGCTCGGCGATCTGCACGTGGACAAATTGATCAGCGAATTTGTCACGACCGCGACCCAGCATGGCTTGCACCCCAAGGAGTCGGGCATTCGCTTTTGCTTTGGCGGCTTGCGCCCCGCCGCGAATCTCGTCCGCACGATGACGGGCGTCCCGCTCGAACCCGATCCGTTCACGCCGCCCGAAGAACGCCACTACGATCTCGAACAAGTCAGCCAGGATTACAGCGACAAACCCGAGTTCGATCATTTCTTCGACGTGATCGCCGACGACTATATCACGATGGAAGAGTTGGAACGCTTCGCGCGGCGCGAGCCCGTCGAACGCGAGGAAACGCTGATCCGCTGGTCGGATTACTTGGTCGAACGGATCCAACAAGTGCGCGAGCGCGAGAATCGCCCCATCATTCGCGCGCACATCGGCATCGCCGCGGAAACGATCGAGCCGACGATTGACGGGATCGAAA
This sequence comes from Chloroflexota bacterium, assembly GCA_016865935.1. Classification (GTDB taxonomy): domain Bacteria; phylum Chloroflexota; class Anaerolineae; order UBA4142; family UBA4142; genus VGOB01. Next base: position 12,274 of record VGOB01000055.1, read on the forward strand.
TACTCGCGGACGCGGGCGCGCTCGAAATCGTTTCGCTCGCGCCCGATCAAACGTCGCAAGAACTTCTCGCCAAATTCATCCGCGGCGAGGAAGACCCGCGCAAATATCTGGCGGGGCAAGGCGGCGCGCCGATTCGCACGATCGAAGATTTGAAACGACTCAAAGCCGCGACGCGGCGCGGCAACTTTCCGATGACGCGCATCTACAGCGGCACCGACGAATTGCTCGAACTCGCCAAACTGTGGCAGGAACATCTCAACGCGTGTTTTCCCGCCGTGCCGATTTTTTTCTACAATCGCATGGACGGGCGCGGTCCGATTTCGATTCACGATTCGTTCCGCGAACATTACGACGTGATTCGCTATTGGGCGAGCGTCGGCAAGCCGTGTGAGATCAACGATCCGCATCAATGGGGCTTGCGTTACGCGAGCGACGATATGCAGGTGACCGATCACGTCCTCGTCGGCTTGATGGCGCTCAAACTCGGCGTCAAAAATTACGTGATGCAAATGATGTTCGAGTTGCCGCCGGAGATTTCCGCGCTCGACGATCTCGCCAAGATGAAAACCGCGTTCGAACTGATCGAACCGTTGACGCGCCATTACGATTTTCACATCATCAAGCAAACGCGTTCGGGTCTTCCCAGTTTTCCGCCCGACCTGCATCAAGCCAAGGGACACCTCGCGTTCGGCATTTACACGCAACTCTACCTCGAACCCGACATTCTGCACGTCGTCACGCACTCGGAAGCGCATCACGAAGCAAAAGCAGAAGACATCATCGAGTCCTGCCAGATCACCAAGCAAGTGTGTTGGGATTTTGCCAAAGGGCACGTCCCCGATGTTTGGGCTGACCCCTGGGTTCGCAATCGCATCGCGGAATTGAAACGCGCGGCGATGTACAACCTCCTGCACGGCGCGCTGCTCGGCGGCTATGAAGGTCCCGTCACCGTCGCGAATTTTTCCGAGTGGGCAAAGGAATCGCGCGACCCTTCGGGCAAGGAGCGCAACTATGAAACGATGTTGCTCTCGTTCGCGAACGAAGATCATTACGCGACGAAGACGTGCGGGCTCATCAGCCCCGACGCGCTCGAACTCGCCTTGCAAATCGGTCTCTACCAAGCGCCGCATCTCACCGTCGCCGATAGAAAATATGAGATGATCAGCAAGTGCAAGACCAAAGTGGTGGACGGCGCGTGTCGCGTCGAGTCGTGGGATGGGATTCCCGTCAAAGACGAAATCCAGCGCGTCGATCTCGTGCGCCAGCGTTTCCCCTGGTATTTCGACAAGGCGATCTCCGTTGCCGCCGATGAATCGTTCATCACCGAGACCGAAGCGGCAGAGGAAGAAGATCAAGAAGTGATGATTCGCGGCAAGAGCATCGCGCATCTGCGAACGCAGACCAAGCGCGCGCTCGTCGTGGATTTCGGTTCGACGTACTCCAAAGTCGGCTTGTTCGACGCCAAGACCGAAAAATTCTCACTGCGCTACGTTCCGACGACGGTCGAAGATATTCGCGTCGGCTTGGCGAATGGCATCGGCGTTTTGCCCGCGTGCAAAGAACGCGGCGACTGGAAACCGCTCGACGACGCGATGAGTCAGTTCGACGTGCGTTTGCCTTGCTCCAGCGCGAAGGGCGGCTTGAAGATGGTCACTGTTTCGCTGACCGAAGCGGAATCGGGATTCGCCGCTGATCTTGCCGCGCTCACGGCAGGCGCGAAACTGCTCGCGAGTTACGCGGGCAAACTCACGCCCGAGCAAGCGCGCGCGATTTACACCGCCGACCAACCCGAGATCATTTTGATCGCGGGCGGCACGGACGAAGGCGGCGACACCGAAACGCAACTGCACAACGCGCGCCTCCTTGCCGAAAACGCGCGGTCCGCGACGTACGCGCAGTACGGCGTGCCGGTGATCTACGCGGGCAATCGGGACATTCACGAGCCCATCGAAAATATTTTCCGCGCGAATCACGTGGACATTCGCGTCACCGCGAACGTGATGCCCGAAGTGAATCGGTTCCAGATCGAAGTCGTCAACGAAACGATTCGCGAATTGTTCCAGACCGTCATCATTCGCGGCAAGGGTTTCGATGTGGTCGAGGAATATATGGATGCGCCGTTCATTCCGACGCCGCGCGCGGCGTTTCGCGGCATCAACTTGCTGGCGCGCGGACACGGCAACGAAGAAGGGATCGGCAACATTCTCGCGCTCGACATCGGCGGCGCGACGACTGACTTTTTCTCCAATGTCACAGACAATCCGCTGTTTGTGTACGAGGGACCCGATAACACAAAGCGCGTCAAGCGCACGATTCTCAAAACGCCGAATACGCCCTTGGCGTATCGCCGCGTCGAAGGCAAGTACGGGTTGGCATACAACGCCGAGAATCTCAAGGAACTGGATCGTTTCAAGAACGGCGCGATGCAACGCGAACTGAGCGTGTTCCTGGCGCGCCGCTTCGCCGATGCGTTTTCGCCGCGCGCGGATCAGTTTGGAGAATTTCTGATTCGCCGCGACGGTCACACCGAAGTTGACCTGGATCGCTACTTGTCGTGGATCACCGCGCATCCGCACATCCAGCCGACGGCCGCGCTGGAAAACACCGCGCGCGCGTGGCTGGCGCGCGAGATTCTGGCGACCGCGACGCGCAAGCACGTTGGCTACGTGGACGAGACCGAGACGTACTTTTTGCAGTATGGCGTCAACTTTTTGAATCAGCCCGTCACCGTCCTCGTCATTGGCGGCACGGTGTATCACAAATGCCAAGAGCGCGCGCCTGGCTACCTGGACGATCTCGCGCTGATCGCGCAAGGCGTGATCTACAATCCCGACGAGCCGAATGTCTTGCGACCGAATGGCGCGGTGTTGCTCGACGCGCAGTACTTGGTGAGCATCCTGGGTGGGTTGTACGGACGCGTCGATCCCGAACAGGCATTGCGCGTGATGAAGCGCGAGTTGGTGCGGTTGGAGATGCCAAAACGGTAGGACTGTCATTGCGAGGCGCGGTTTTTGCGCCGAAGCAATCCCCAATTCGCGGTTTGGAGATTGCTTCGCTCCGCTCGCAATGACACGGAGAAACGGATTTTGAAACCACACATCGCTATCCTCGGCGCGGGGAACGGCGCGCACGCGTTCGCAGGCGATCTCGCGTTGCGCGGCTATCCCGTCCGCGTCTACAACAAATTTGAAAACGAAATCGCTGCATTGCAGAGCGCGGGCGGCGTCACCTGCGAAGGCGTCGTCGCTGGATTCGGCGCGCTCGAACTCATCACGACCGACATCGCGCCCGTCGTCGCGAACGCCGACATCCTGTTCGTCGTCGTGCCTGCGAACGCGCACGCGTTTATGGCGCACGCGTGCGCGCCGCATCTGCGCGACGATCAAGTGATCATTCTGAACCCAGGGCGCACGGGCGGCGCGCTCGAATTTCGCAACGTGCTGCGCGCGCGCGGCGTCACGGCGCGCGTCTTGATCGCGGAAGCGCAAACGTTGCTGTACACCTGTCGCATCTCTGCGCCCGCGCGCGTGCGAATCACGATGGTCAAGCGCGCGGTGACACTCGCCGCGCTGCCTGCGCGCGATACCGCGCGCGTGTTGGAACGACTGAATCCGCTCTTTCCGCAATTCGTCGCGGCAAGCGATGTGTTGGAAACGGGACTGGACAACATCGGCGCGATGTTTCATCCGACGACGACGATTCTTAGCGTCGGGCGCATCGAGTCAGGTGTGCCGTTTGAATTTTATCGCGATCTGACGCCGAGCATCGCGCGGTTTATCGAAACGATGGATGCGGAGCGGCTCGCCGTGGCGCGCGCGTTCGGCATCCGCGCGCAATCGGCAAGTGAGTGGCTGGCGCGCAGTTACGACGGCATCACCGGCGACACGCTGTACGAGCGCATTCAGAGCAACGCGGCGTATCGCGGCATCGCCGCGCCGCGCGCGATTGACACGCGCTACATCTGGGAAGATGTGCCCACCGGACTCGTGCCGATGGTTGCGCTAGGGAAAATCGCGAATGTGCCGATGCCTGCGTGCGAAGGACTCGCGAATATCGCGTGCGCGCTCCTGGGTCGCGATTTTTGGAATGAAGGCAGAAACGCGCGACAGTTGGGCATCGAGGGCTATACACTCGCGCAGGTGAAAAAAACTTGTGGAGTTGGGTGAGTAGGTGAGTAGGTGATTCGGTGATTCGATCCGCCCAATCACCCAATCACCCAATCACCCAATCACCGAATCACCCAACATCGAAAGGGGGGATGCGATGCGATAGTCATACTGATTCGACCCATTGATCGTTTTTCATTAGCGAAGGAGGAACAGAATGAATCGAATTCGAACGATTCAACTTGGCGCGCTCGTTTTGTTGGTGGCGCTTGCCGCGTGCGCGGCGCCGACGCCCCAAATCATCGAGAAGGTCGTCGAAAAGCCGGTAGAAAAGATCGTCGAAAAGACGGTCGTCGCCGAACGCACCGTCGTCGTTCAGCCGACGGCTGTCCCAGGTCGCGATACGCTCGTCGTCGCGCTCGCGCGCGCGCCATCGGGCATTGACCCTGCCGATCACAGCAGTCGCGAAGCGGAAACCGTCATCCGCAACATCTACGACGGCTTGGTGACGCGCGATCACGCCAGCGGCGTGCATATGGAGATCGCCGAATCGGTCAAGTGGCTGGACACCAAGACGATGGAAATCAAACTGCGCAAGGGTGTCAAGTTCCACGATGGCAGTGAATTAAAAGCGGATGACGTGATCTACAGCTTCGAGCGCGTTTTCAAAACGAACGCGATCGAGTTTCCGCAACCGCACACGGCTTTGCGCAAGGGATTCCTCGGTCCCTTTGGCAGCGCGGACAAGAAAGACGATTACACCGTCGTTGTGAATTTCACCGCGCCGTGGCCCGCGGGAATGCAAATGCTCGTCCACACGCAAATCGTCTCCAAAGCATACGTCACCAAAGTCGGCACCAAGGGCTTGATCGAGAAACCGCTTGGCACAGGTCCGTTCAAGTTCGTCTCGGCGAAAACCGGTTTCGAAGAGGTCATGTTGGAACGCTTTGCGGACTATTACGGCGGCGCGCCGACGCTTGCGCCGGTCGGCAAAGCGTGCGTATCGCGCGCGGTCTTTCGCGTGATCCCGGAAAACTCGACGCGCGTCGCCGCGCTCCTCGCCGGCGAAGTGGACATCATCACCGAAGTTCCTGCCGAGTTGGTCGGCACCCTGCAAAAAGTTCCGGGCATCCAGGTCAAGACCGTCCCCGGCACGCGTCCGATTTGGATGGAGTTCAACGTCGCCCAAGCCCCGTTCGATAACCCCAAAGTGCGTCAGGCGTTGAACCACGCCGTAGACAAAGACCTGATCATCAAAAAAGTGTACAACGGCTTGGCGAAACCGCTCGCCGGTCCGCTGATGCCGGCGAACAATATGGCGGATCCCAGTCTCAAGCCGTACGCGTACGACAAAGCCAAAGCGCTTGCGCTCTTGAAGGAAGCGGGCTGGGCGCCCGATGCGAGCGGGATGTTGATGAAAGACGGCAAGCCGTTCGCGTTCGTGATTGACACGATTGATTCGATGCGTCCCATCGCCGAAGCGACTGCGACGATGTTGCGCGATGTGGGCATTGACGCGAGCGTGCGCGTGTGGGAGTACAACGTCGTGCGACCCAAGTTGCTGGCGCGCGAACGTCAAGCGTACGTCGGCGACTGGGGCGATTCCACATTCGATCCAGTGGGGCATATGGAAGCCAAGTGGCACTCGCTCGTCACGGGTTCGACGTACGGGCGCGGCAACTTTTCGGGATACGCGAACAAGCGCGTGGATGAGTTGATCAAGGCAGGCGAAACGGAAAACGATCCTGCCAAGCGCAAGGTCCTCTACTATGAAGCGCAAAAACTGATCTACGACGAAGCGCCCGCGATCTTCCTCATCCTGCCCGAAGCGATCGAAGCGGCATCCGCGCGCGTGCAAAACTGGCAACCCGCGTCCGATAGCCGCGAGAATCTGCACGATGTGTGTTTGAAGTAGAAAACAATGCGCCAATGCGCCAATGAACCAATGAGCCAAACCGCAACATCCTCGGAGCAAAATTTGGCTCATTGGTAAATTGGCACATTGGCTCATTGAAGTTGAATTATGAAAGCCGTCAAAATTCTCGAGCGCATGCTGGCGACGATTCCGATTATGTTCGGCGTCGCAATCATCGTTTTCTTTTTCATCCGCCTCACCCCCGGCGATCCGGTGGACATTATGCTGGGGCGTTCCGCCGCTGCCACGCAACGCGAGATCGAACAACTGCGCCAGCAATTTCATCTCGACGAACCACTGCACGTCCAACTGGGTTACTTTTTGGGCGATGTGTTACGCGGCAACTTGGGCTATTCGTACATCCGCAACAAGCCCGTGGTTGAATTGCTGACCGAACGCCTGCCCGCGACGATCGAGATGACGATTGGCGCGCTCCTCATCAGTCTGATCATCGCGCTGCCGATTGGGATTCTTTCGGCGGTGCGGCAAAATTCGCTGCTCGACCGCGTAAGTATGGCGGGCGCGTTTCTGGGAATTTCGATGCCTGGCTTTTGGCTGGGCATTATTCTGATTCTCTTTTTCGCGGTGCGCTTGCAAGTTTTGCCCGCGCAAGGTCGCCTGAGTTATGACGTTCACTTGCAAGAAATTACGGGAATGTACGTCCTGGACAGTTTGCTCACGGGAAATTGGCGCGCGCTCGAAGACAGTCTCAAGCATTTGCTTTTGCCCTCGATCACCCTCGGCGCGGGCGTCGCCGCGATCATCGCGCGCGTCTTGCGGTCGAGTATGCTCGAGGTTTTGCGGAGCGATTACATCAAACTGGCGCGCGCCAAAGGCGCGAGCGAGTGGGGTGTGGTGATGAAGCACGCGCTTCGCAACGCGCTCATCCCGACCGTCACCGTCGTCGGTTTGCAAGTGGGCGTGTTGCTCGGCGGCAATATGATCGTCGAAACGGTGTTCAGCTGGCCCGGCTTGGGGCGTTTGGTGGTGGACGCGATCTTCAATCGCGATTTTCCCTTGATCCAAGGCGCGGTGATGATCTACGCGATCACTTTCGTCTTGACGAATCTGGTCGTAGATATTTTGTACACGTATTTGAACCCAAAGATTACTTTGTAAGTCAGTGTTCAGTATTCAGTGTTCGGTATTCAGTGAGACGGAATACTGAATACTGAATACTTGGAGTGTCAATGACCGCACAAACACCTGCGCGCCCAGCGCGCGGCTGGGATTACACGCTCCGCATCCGCTTGCGGCTGTGGCAGCGCGCGCTCGCCGAGTTGGGATACGAATTGTGGCAACGCCCGTTCGTCTTGATGGGCGGCGTCATCGTCGCGCTCTTCATCCTCGCCGCGCTGTTCGCAGATCAGATCACGATTCACAACCCCACGCGCGGGACTTTGCTGTTACGCTTCGAGCCGCCTGCCTGGGAAGCGGAAGGGAATTGGAAGTATCCGTTCGGCACGGATGATCAAGGGCGCGATTTGCTGACGCGCATCATTTACGGCACACGCGTCTCGCTCGCGGTCGGTTTGCTCAGCGTTGCGATTTCCGTGATCGTCGGCACCGCGCTCGGCGCGTTGGCGGGCTATTATCGCGGCTGGCTCGACGAAATCCTCTCGCGCTTTGCCGATCTCTTGCTCGCGTTTCCCTTCCTCATCTTCGCGATCGGCGTGATGGCATTCTTGGGACCCGGCTTTGTCAACCTGATTATGGCGCTCGCGTTCAAGGGCTGGGTGGAATTCTTCCGCCTCGTGCGCGGCGAAGTGCTGGCGGAACGCACCAAAGAATACGTGGACGGCGCGCGTGTTTCCGGACAAAGCAACCTGGCGATCATCGCGTCGGAAATTTTGCCGAACGTGATTCAATCGGTCTTTGTGCTGGGCACATTGCGTTTGGGTTATATGATCATTATGGAAGCGAGTCTCAGTTTCTTGGGGCTGGGGATTCAACCGCCTACGCCCGCGTGGGGTTCGATGGTGTCCAGCGGACGCGACTACTTGCTGACCGCGTGGTGGGTCTCCACCTTCCCAGGTCTCGCGATCCTGATCCTCGTCGTCGCGATCAACGTCTTCGGCGAAGGGCTGCGCGATATTTTGGATCCGCGGTTGAAGATTGAATAGTGGACAGTGGACAGTGGGTAGTGGACAGAAACTGTCCACTATCCACTATCCACTATCCACTATCCACTATCCACTATCCACTGACCACTATGACAGATACTCTGCTTGAACTAAAAAATCTAACGACCGTGTTTCCCACGCGGCGCGGGCTGGTGCACGCGGTTGCCGATGTGAGTTTGAGTTTGGCGCACGGCGAACTTCTCGGCGTCGTCGGCGAATCGGGTTGCGGCAAGAGCGTGACGATGCTTTCGGTTCTGCGCTTGATTTCCGCGCCAGGGCGCATCGCGTCGGGACAGATTTTGTTTCAGGGGCGCGACGTGCTCAAACTCTCCAATCGCGAAATGCGCGACATTCGCGGCAGAGATATCGCGATGGTGTTCCAGGATCCGCTCACGTCGCTCAACCCCGCGTTCCCGGTGGGCGAGCAAATCCGCGAATCGCTGCGGATTCATCACATCGCGCACAATCATTTCGCGCGCGAAAAGGATCGCGTGTTGCAACTGATGACCGAAGTCGGCATCTCGTCGCCGACGGATCGCTATCGCGATTATCCGCACCAGTTCAGCGGCGGAATGCAGCAGCGCGCGCTGATCGCGATCGCGCTGGCGTGCGAACCGAAAATTTTGCTTGCCGACGAACCGACCACGTCGCTCGATGTGACGATTCAAGCGCAAATTATGGATCTGATGCGGCGCATCAACGACGCGCGCGGCACCGCGATCGTGCTGGTGACGCACAACCTCGATCTCGCCGCCGAATTTTGCCAGCGCATCGCGGTAATGTACGCGGGGCGCATCGTCGAAATCGGCGCGACCGATCAGGTGGTCGAATCGCCGCAGCATCCGTACACGCGCGGCTTGCTGACGTGCATCCCGCGCATCGCCGCGCAACGCACGCGCATCGAGCCGATTCCTGGCAACGTCCCCGATCTGGCGAACGTGCCGCGCGGGTGCGCGTTCGCAGATCGCTGTAGCTTAGCGCAGCCGATTTGCCAACAAGAACTCGTGCCATTCTGCGAGGTCGCGCCCGGACACAAAGTCCGCTGTCTGCGCGTCAACGATGCGGGAGGAGCCACGTGAACAGCAACGACACTCCGCTCATCGAAACGCGCGAGCTCAAACGTTATTTCACGCTTCGCCCCAGTCTCTTGGCGCGCGCGCTGGCGCGCGCGCAAGACATCGTCGTGCACGCGGTTGACGGCGTCAGTCTCAAAATCGGACAAGGCGAAACGGTCGGCTTGGTCGGCGAGAGCGGCTGCGGCAAGACGACGCTGGGACGTTTGATCAGCCGGCTCGATACGCCGACCGCGGGCGAGATTTCTTTCAAGGGACGTTCGTTGCGCGAAGGGTGGCTTGAGCCAGGCAAAGAAAAATCTACGCCGATCGAACGCTTGGGCTTTTATCGCGTCGCGCAAGTGATTTTCCAAAATCCGTACTCGTCGCTCAATCCGCGCAAAACGATTCGCGAAATCGTTTCGACGCCGTTGCAGAATCGCGGCATCGGGGAGATCAGCGCGCGCGAAGAAATCGTCGTCCAGTTGTTGCGTCGCGTGGGACTGCACGCGCGCAATCTCGATCAGTACCCGCATCAATTTTCGGGCGGACAGCGCCAACGCATCGGCATCGCGCGCGCGCTGGCGATGCAGCCGCAATTCATCATCGCGGACGAACCGGTCTCCTCGCTCGACGTTTCGATCCAAGCCCAGGTCATCAATCTGATGCAAGAGTTGCAAGCAGAATTTCACCTGACGTATTTGTTCATCGCGCACGATTTGAGTTTGATCTATCACATCAGCAATCGCGTCGCGGTGATGTACCTGGGGCGCATCGCCGAGGAAGGCGCGACCGACGATTTGTACGCGCAACCGTTGCATCCGTATACGCAAGCGTTGCTCGCCGCGATTCCGTCGCTCAACAAGGCGACGCGACGCCAGCGCATCATTTTGCAAGGCACCGTGCCCAGCCCGATCAATCCGCCCAAGGGTTGTCGTTTTCACCCGCGCTGTTTCGCGCGCCTCGGTTCGATCTGTGAGAATGAGATGCCGCCGTTCTTTGAAATCGGCAAACAGCGCGTCGCGTGCTGGAAGTACCAGTGAGGGAGGAGGTCAGATGACGGGATTTGCGCGCAAGGGCGGCGCTCTACTGCCACTGTCGGATGAAGAGATCGAGCGAATTCACAACGGTGCGCTGGCGGTTCTGGAACGAACGGGGCTGGGCATTTATGATCGCGAAATGATGGAACGCTTGGAGTCGGCGGGATGTCCAACCGAACCCAGCAGGCATCTCGTCAAGCTGCCGCGCGGACTCGTCGCGCAAGCGCTCGCGCAAGCGCCGCGCACGGTGACGCTGTGCGGCAGGCAGCCCGAGTCCGATTTGCATCTGGGCGATGGGCGCGCCTACGCCCGGACGCCCGGCGGCGCGACGCGCATTTTCGATTGGGAGACCGGCGCGCCGCGCGACTCGACCCAGGATGACGTTGCCCGCTGCGTGCGCTTGGCGGATGCGCTGCCCAATATTCATGGAATTTCGATGTGCCAGGTCGTGCCGCTGGATGTGCCGCGCGAACGGATGGATCTTTGCACGACCGAGATTGCGCTTGCGAATACGGGCAAGCATCTGTTCTATGTCTGCCACAATGAAGAGCACGTCGCGCGCGTGATCGAGCTGGCGGCGGCGCGCGTCGGCGGTCCGGACGCGCTGCGCGCGCGTCCGATCATCAGTCCCTTGTGCGAGTCCACCTCGCCCTTGCGGTTGGTTGCCCATCAAGCGCAGGTGCTCAAGTCTTTTGCGCGGCACGGGTTGCCGCTGCGCTTGCACGCGCACCCGATTGCCGGGCTAACCGCGCCGGTCACCTTGGCGGGGGAGTTGGTGATGACTCACGCCGAAGTCTTGGGCTTGGTCGTTGTGGCGCAGACGCTGGCGCCGGGTCTTCCAGTGGTGTATGGTATGTCGTCGTCAGTGCCGGATATGAAGACCGCGCTGAATCTCGCCGGCGCGGTCGAAATCGGTTTGCTGGGCGCGGCGGTCGCGCAGTTGGCGCGGCGCTGCGGCTTGCCCTGTTCGATCAGCTCGGGGATTGACGCGAAAATGCCGAGCGCGCAATCGGTGTTGGAACGATTGATGACCACGCTCCCGCCGATCCTCGCCGGCGCGGATTTGATCAACCTGGCTACGACCGATAGCAAAATGACTTTCTCGCCGGAACAACTCGTGCTGGACGATGAAGTGATGCGCTGGATTGGGCGCTATGTGCAGGGCATCCAGATTGACGATGAAACACTCGCGCTCGACTTGATCCATCAGATCGGGCAAACCGGAATTTTTACGGATCAACCGCACACCGCGCGACATTTTCGACGCGAACTGTTAGTGGATGGACTCATTCGGGGAGCGCGGTTGGACGCCCAGGAGGATTTGGTCGCACGCGCCCGAGCGAAGCTGAGGGCGCTTGCGGTGTAATCCAATCGGGTTGGACATTCAGGATGAAGATTTTATCATTGCACGGCGATCACTATCAAATGGGTTTGCAGCACGGGAGGCAGGTCTCTGACCTGCGTCCTTTGATTTTAACGACCATCGGCGCGCGTCTGGAAGCGCTGACGCGCACGGGCGGCTTGGACGCGACGGTCGTGGACGAACTGCAACGCGCGTGGGAAAGCGAACCTGACGCGCGCGCGACGACGATGATGATGCACGGCATCGCGGACGCGCTGGAAATTCCGCGCGCGCGCTTGTTCCAGTACGTCGCCGCGTCGTATCTGGAAGACTTGTTGCTCGCCAAGACCCAGCCCGAAGGTTGCACCGTTTGGGCGGCGTCGCGTTCCGCCACGCGCGAAGGCATACCGATTCTCGCCAAGAATCGCGATTTTTACGAAGCGCATATTCCGATGCGCGTCATCGCATACGCCGTGCCGCACGCGGGCTATCGCTACATCTACGCGACGAGCGCGGGGAGTCCTGGCGTGTACAGTTCGGGGATGAACGAGCGCGGACTCGCGATTGCCGATACGCACGTCTCGTCGCGCGACTTGGGACCCGGCTTGGCGCGCTTTACGCTGATGATGAACATCTTGGAACGTTGCGCGAGTACGGCGGACGCGCTGGCGTACTTGAAAAGTGTACGTTGTATGGGCGCGGGCAATCTGGTTCTGGCGGATGCCGCTGGCGAGTGCGCGGTCGTCGAAAATGGATTTCGCGCGTGCGGTTTTATCACGCCGCTTGAAGACAGCGTCGTCGCCACGAATCATTTCGTCAGCGCGGAATTGCGCGACGCGAACGTTTTTCGGAACAGCACGACGTACGACGAAACGCGCGCGCGTTACGCAACCGCGCGCGTGCTCCTCGATCAAGCGCGCGGCGCGATTGACATCGCGTCTGCCAAGCGCGTCGCCGCGCATCACGCCGCGACCGCGCTCTGTCGGCATCGTCCGCTGAACGATGCGGACACGATCTCGGCGGCGATTTACTTGCCCGCGCAACGCCGCTTGCTGTTTTGCAACGGCTGGCCCTGTCAGGGGAGTTACGAGACGTACAGGTTGCTGACGGAGGACGAGGGACGGAAGACCGAGGACGAAGGACGGAGGATGGCGGTCTGCGGTCGTCCGTCGGAGATCGCATTAGCACAGGAAACTGGGATGGAAATTGATACCCTCGTACTGGCAATCGTTCAGCGCGACGATGCGGACGCGACAATCGTCGCGCTTACGCGCGCGGGCTTTGCGGTGACGGTGCTCGCAAGTGTGGGGGGCTTTTTAGGCGCGCACAATGTCACGTTGCTCATCGGCTTGCGCGCCAGCGAAGTCGAACGCGCGCGCGCGGTGTTGCAAGAAACGTGCCACCGGCGCGCGATTCACGCGCCGGTCGAGACAAGCATCGGCGGCGCGACGCTATTCGTCTGTCCGGTGGCGCGCTATGTTCATCTGGGCGCGGATCGCGTGGTCGTGGATTGCGCGCGCGCGCCGGTCGAACCAGGCGCGTTGCAATTGATCCTCGCGATCGTCGCGCGCGAGCAATCGAATCAACTCATCGCAACGCTGACCGATTGGAGTTATCACGTGACGATGCTGGGGACGACCGGGGGCTATTCCCATCGCGCTAACACGACCCTGCTCATCGCCGTCCGCGCCGAGCGCGTGGATTCGATTGTGGAGCAAGTGCGGCGTATCTGCGAAATACGCGAGCAACCGATGGCGACGATTTTCGTGCTGAACATCGCGCGTCTCGAACACCTCTGATCGGCAAAGTTGCGTTCGCCGGATTTATGCCGGCATGCCGCTTTCTACATCCTGAAATCCGGTTGTGCTTGGCGGATGCTCCCGCACGATTTGCCAAAATGGCAAACGCATCACCCTGATTTTCCAAACACGCGCCAAGAAAGTGTTTTGAAATTGCACGGGCGGTTAAACTGCAGCAACGACGGCACAAAGCCGACCTCCGTCGGCTGATTCAGACTGCGAAGGCAGTCGAGGCACTTGTTGCCGCCGAGCCATTTTTGCTTGGTGGCTTTAATTACGCGCGTGTAACCCGATCCGTCCTTTTGACGTAGATTGATTAGAGACAATCAGAGGTGATAACGTGACTCGAAGCGATAAGATGCGTAACGCAAGCGCGGGATACTTTTGTAACGGTATGCCCTACAATCGCGCCGGCAAGGGCGCGCGCCCGCTGATCATCTTTCAAGGACTGATGTTCGAGAACAAGCCGCAACCCCGATTGATGATGTTGATGTACAAATTCCTGGAAACCGATTACACGGTGTACTCGGTGTTGCGCAAATCAGGTCTGCCGCAAGGGTACACGATGCAAAATATGGCAGATGATTACGCCGCGATGATTTCGGACGAGTTTGGTGGTCCAGTGGATGTGATCGGCGTTTCGACGGGAGGTTCGATCGCGCAACATTTCGCCGCCGATCATCCCGGCTTGGTTCGCCGCCTGGTAATTCATTCGAGCGCGCACGCGTTGACCCAGGAAGCGAATCAAGCGCAACTTCGCGTGGGACGGTTGGCGCAACAAGGTCAATGGCGGGCTGCGGCGGATACGCTCATCGGGTTTATGCTTCCTCGCGCGGGCGTGATGAAACATATCGCTCCGCCAATGGTCTGGCTCATTTCAGTCGTGCTGTCATTGGACACGCCCCCAGACTCCACTGACTTGGTGGTCACCGTCGAGGCAGAAGCCAAACATCATTTCAAAGATCGGCTCGCGGAAATCACCGCGCCGACGCTGGTCATTGCCGGCGCGCAGGATCCATTCTATTCGGCGGCATTGTTCCGCGAGACAGCCGCGGGCATCCCGAATGCCAAACTGATCCTGTATGAAAAGATGAGACATCCCGCGTATGGAAGACGATTCGAACAAGATGTGCTGGCGTTTCTGAAAGAGGATCAGCCGGCGCGCAACTGTTGAGGAACGTACGATGAAACGCGACAATGAGATTCTTACTCCCTCGCAGCGGTGGTCAGGATTAGCCACTATCGCCGCGATGATCGTGTTGCTTGGTTTTTTCGCGGCGCATCAATTGTCACACACAGGATTTTTCACTGACAGATTCGGATCGCTCGAAATGCTTGCGTTGTACGCTCCGATCCTGATCTCGTTCGCCGCGCCGATGGTCAGAGCCGTCACCGGGCGACAAAATCCCGCGCGTCCGTTTGACGCCGCGACGAATTTATCTCTGGCGATTGGCTCGCTGTGGCTTGCCATCGTCTTCCCCTTTGATTTCGCGCATCTCACCGCGGTTTTGCCTGACGCGATTCGATTCATCTTTGGGTGGATCACCGACGACATCGGCAGATTCGTCCTGATTGCTCAAGTTATCCTCGGGGTCATCTTCGCGCCATTGACGATGTTGACGTACTTTGGACGGCGCGCCTCCACAATGTGAAAGGAAACGACAATGCCCGATTCGATTTTAGTAGCGTTTTCGACGATTCACGGCTCGACGCAAGAAGTCGCCGAGCAAATTGCCGCGACTCTGCGCGAACAAGGTCTGGCGATCGATTTGCAGCCCGCCAAGCAAGTGCGCTCGCTCGACGCGTACCGCGCGGTGGTGCTGGGCGCGCCGCTCTACATGTTTCACTGGCATAAAGACGCGCTCGATTTTCTCTCGCGGCATCGCAAGGCGCTCGCGCAAAAACCGATCGCGATCTTTGCGCTCGGTCCCGTCAATAGTGTAGAAAAAGAATTCACAGACGCGCGCGCGATGCTCGATAAAGACCTCGCCAAGTTTACCTGGCTTGCTCCGGTTGTCACCGAGATTTTTGGCGGAAAAATGGAGCCAGCGAAATTTCGTTTCCCGTACAATCTGATCCCCGCCATGAACAAACTGCCCGCGAGCGATATTCGGGATTGGGCGGCGATTCGGACATGGGCAAGCGGGTTGACGACAAAATTTCAACTCGTCTGATCACGATGCTTCAACGGATCAGTGGTCTCCAATTCGGCGGAGCGATCCTGACCGCGCTGTTTCTCGTCGTGGTAGGGTGGTTGAGTCTAGTCGCGTGGCTTACGAATGCCCAAGACCGCGCGTGCGAAAAAACGGATCGCGTGTCCAAGCAAGACGATCCATTCACGCGCCAATTGCAGCGCACCTTGGACGGTTTCAGCGCATCGCGCAACGGTGTAGGTTTGCAAGCGAGTGTGATTTTTCCCGATGGGACGCTCCGGAGCGCTGCAGCGGGATATGCCAGCCAGGAAAAGCAATGCCGTTTGACGCTGGAGCATCGTTTGTACATCGGCAGTATCACAAAAGTGTTTACCGCCGTGTTGGTGATGCAACAGGTCGAACGCGGCGCGCTCTCTTTAGACACATATCCCAAAAGCAATTCCGGCTTGGCGTGCCGCTGGGGCTGATTAGACAGACTCATCCGCCTCTTGTAAAATCAAGGAAGCACAACCAACCTTGGTTCACAGGAGCTGCGGATGAGCACGGCCATTATATCTGATTCGAACTCGGATGTCACACGCGCGGC
>VGOB01000056.1 GCA_016865935.1 Chloroflexota bacterium
GTTCTGTGAACAAGGAAACCAGCAGTGGATTGACAGCCATGCGATGCTCCCTCCAGAGAAGATGGGACAATTAGATACGATTTCTACATCTTGTCAAGCCCTGTCCCACGCCAAGTGGGATATACTGGAAATTTCCAGTGGGCTGAGTAAATCCATTGCGAAAGGATTATACGATCAAACCAATCACGCGCAAGGTGATTTTGCAGATTCTAACGATTTTCTTTCGATTGACACGCTGGCGATTGTATGGTACATTTTTTACAGGAGGCGCGATGAACTCACTCACGCTTGCACTCGCCCAGATCGATCTGGCGGTGGGCGAACCCGCACAGAACCTGGAATCGGCGCGCGCGCAGATTCGCGATGCCAAAGCGCGCGGCGCAGACATCGTCGTTCTGCCGGAACTGTGGAGCAGCGCGTACGATCTGGAACACGCGGCGACACACGCGTCCGCGCTCGACGCCGGAATGTTCGCGGCGATTGCCGAGCTCGCGCGCGCAAATCACATCGCGATTGTCGGCTCGCTGTTGGAAACGCGCGACGGCAAATTCTACAACACCGCGACGTTCCACGACGCCTTAGGTAACCGATTGGGCGCGTATCGCAAACTTCATCTCGTCCCGATGCTCGACGAACCCAAGTTTCTCGCGGGCGGCGACGACGCGCCGGTCTTTGATACGCCGTTCGGCAAATGCGCGCTCGCGGTCTGCTACGATCTGCGCTTCCCGGAATTGTGGCGGCATTACGCGCTCGCCGGCGCGCGGCTTGTTTTCATTCCGGCGGAGTGGCCCCAGAAACGGATCGCGCATTGGCGCACGCTCCTGCCCGCGCGCGCGATCGAAAATCAAATTTTCGTCGCCGGATGTAATCGCGTCGGCGCGTCGAAAGGCGAAACGTTCGGCGGCAATTCGCTGATCGTCAATCCCTGGGGCGAAACACTCGCGCACGGCGACGAGCGCGACGCGTTGCTCATCGCGCAGATCGATCTCGATCTGGTGGATGACGTGCGCGCGCGTGTGCCGGTGTTTCGGGATCGGCGCGCGGAGGTGTATGAGAAGTGGTATAATGAAAAGTGAAACCGGAGGACAAAAATGGAAAACACCTTAACTTGTTTGGGAACATTGGCGCGCGAGACGCGCAAACCCGAGTCCGAAGTGATGACAATGGCGTTCCAAGTTGGCGTGCGCCAATTGTGGCGCGAACACATCTTGGGGCAATACCTGCGCCATCAGATTTCACGCGCCGAAGCCATTCAAGCCGTGGGGATTGACTGGGTTGAATTGGCAGAACGACAGCACGCGGCAATGATGGAGGACTTGGCATGGGCAATGCTGCCGCCGAATAAATTCGCCGTCTCAACAAGGTTGAAATCGGCTCAAGCCGATTGAAATAACTCGATTCATCGAGTTTGCGCCTGAACTAGCCGTGCCGATTTATCGCACGGCGACTGGGAGAAAAAATGCCTGGCTACCGTCAAGAAGTCTTCAACGTTTTACTTGCGCAACTGCTGCAAAAGCGCGGCGTCATTTCTGCGCCTGAAAACATCGTCAAGGCGGACGCCGCCAAGCGTATGCCCGACGTGATTGTGAATTTCAACGGACTGCGCACTGCCATCGAAGGTGAAGTGGGCGACCACGCCGACGCGCCACAACTCGCGCTCAAATCCGCGCGCGGTCGCGTCGAAGAAGGCATCGCGCACATCGGCATCGCGGTGGTATACCCTGAACATTTGCGACAAAGCGATTTTGCCACGCTCGCGGACGAACTCGCGCAGAGCGCACTCGCGATCGCGATTGTGACCGAAGCGGGCGAGACAGGTTTCACCAGCGGCGACGTGGACGCTCTCGAAAACGCGCTGCGCTACGCGTTCGAGCAACTTTTGAAAGAAGACGTCGTCGCGCGCGCCGTGGCGATCCTCGATGATGGGATTGATCACTTCGCGCGCGCCGTCATAGACAAAGATGGAGTGATGGACCGGATGGCGGAAGCACTCGAAATTCGCGGCTTGCCAGAACGCCATCGAAACGCGGAGGACGATGAAGAATGAACGCGCAACTTTCAGCCACACAAAAAGAGTCCGTTAGTCACATCGCCGGATTGGTGCTTGTGAACGCGATGATTTTCCAAGAAATCCTCTCGGATCACGACCAACGCGTTCGTTCACTCCAAAAAATTCTTGCCAAGTCGAATGTGCTCAACGAATTCGCCTCGCATTGGCAATTCATCATCGGGCAAATCAACTATTACCCTATCTTTCACCTTGCCCACGAATTGATCACAACTTTGACCGCGAACAAAGACGTCATGGATTCGCTGCGCCGACTCGCGCAGACCGCGCAAGAAATTGTGGACTTGCGCGCCGCGTTGCATCACGATTTGATGGGGCGCGTCTATCATCGCCTCTTGGCGGAAGCGAAATACTTGGGCACGTACTACACTTCGATTCCTGCCGCGACGCTGCTGCTCAAACTCGCGCTGCGCGCCAACGCGTGGGAAATCGAGTGGAACGAGTTGGACGAGTTGCGAAAATTCACAGTCGCGGATTTGGCGTGCGGCACAGGCACGCTGTTGATGGCATCGGCGGACGCGCTGACCGATAATTACGTCGCCGCCGCGGCGGCGCGCGAGCAAAAGGTGAACGTCGCCGCGCTCCACACCGTTCTCGCCGAATGCGTCATTCACGGCTACGACGTGCTTGCCTCCGCGATTCATCTCACTGCGTCCACACTCGCGATGCGCGCGCCGCAAGTCAGTTTCGAACGAATGAATTTGAATGTACTCCCGCTTGGCGGCGCTGACCATCGTTTGGGCAGCATCGAATTTCTCGAAGGCGGGAATGTGGGGATGGCAAGCGATTTGTTTGGTGGAGCGCAGGCGACGCGCGTTACCGCCACAGGAGATGAACGATTGCTCTCCGCCGCGCTGCCCCAACTCGATTTGTGCGTGATGAATCCGCCGTTCACGCGCAGCGTCGGCGGCAATTTGCTCTTTGGCTCTGTGCCCGAAGACGAACGCGCCGAAATGCAGAAACGCCTGAAGAAATTGGCATCGAACAAGTACATCTTTGCGAATGTCACAGCAGGACTCGGTTCAGTCTTCGTCGCGGCGGCAAACAACTACGTCAAGCGGAATGGACGGCTCGCGCTGGTTTTGCCAAAGGCATTGCTCTCGGGCGTCGCGTGGGGCGAAACGCGCCAACTCATCAACCGCAACTATCGCATCGAATTTTTGATCGCGAGCCAGGACCCCGCGCGCTGGAATTTTTCCGAAAGCACCGATTTGTCCGAAGTTCTGCTCATCGCGCAGAAACTTGACGGCGTCAAAACGCACAAAGAAAAACCCGTTGTCGCGGTGAACCTGTGGCGTAACCCGACGACTTCGTTTGAATCGCTCACAATCGCGCACGCGCTCACGCACGATACGCCGCCCGATTTGGTGGACGGGCAAGGCGCGCTCGAAATTTGTCTTGGCGAGAAAAAGATGGGCGAAGCGGTTGCGTTCAAGTGGAGCGAGTTGAAAACGCGCGCGCATTGGCTTTTGCCCGCCGCGTTCGCGCAGAGCGATTTGATGCGCGCCGCATACCATCTGGAGCGCGGCAAACTGTGGTTACCAGGACGCAAGACGACGAGCAAACTGCCGCTCTGTCCGCTCGGTGAACTCGGCACGCTGGGACCCG
Source organism: Chloroflexota bacterium (assembly GCA_016865935.1). Classification (GTDB taxonomy): domain Bacteria; phylum Chloroflexota; class Anaerolineae; order UBA4142; family UBA4142; genus VGOB01. The sequence continues at coordinate 3,677 of VGOB01000056.1, forward strand.
ACGCGCGCGATGTTCACGACGCGTTCAAAGTGAGCAAGTCGTCAACCGCGTATCCCGCGTTTTGGGGACACAACGCGGACGAGGTGTTGACCATCGCGCAAAAGCCGAACAATTTTCTGATACCGTTGGCAAAAGCAAAACCAGGACGCCACTTGCGCCGCGCCGAAGACATCTGGCAACACGCGGGCAACATGTTGATGGCAGAACGATTGCGGTTGAATTCGCAACGACTTCTCGCAGTGCGGTTGACGCGCGATGTTCTTTCAAGCACGTGGTGGGAATTCTCGTTCAAGAAAGATGGACGCGCGAAACAAAAACAAAAAGCATTTGTACTTTGGCTGAATTCAACGTTTGGCTTGTTATTGTTGCTCGCGAATCGAGAAGAGACGGAAGGCGCGTGGGTAAAATTCAAAAAGCCGACGCTTGCCGCGCTGCCCGTGCTGGATTTGCGCGCGCTCTCGGTGGCGCAACTCAAGCAACTCGCCGCCGCGTACGATCGCGTCGCGGAAAAAGAATTACAACCCATTCCGCAAATGGCAACCGACGCCGTGCGCGCGGAAATTGACGCGAGCATCGCGCGCGCGTTGCGCCTACCAGATTTCGCGGTGCTACGCGAGATGCTGGCGCGGGAGCCAGTCGTGAGGATGAAACGTTTGTAGAAAAAGACCTGGAAGGTTTCCTGAAACCTTCCAGGTCTAGCAATGGCGCGCAATGACACGCGCCGGTAATCGCCGCGATATTCCGTTTGCGAAATTCCGCAACTGTCTGTATAATCGCGCGTGACGATGTACGGTTGAGCGCGTGCCTAGTCGCCGCTCTGATCAAACAGAGTGGCTTTTTATTTCCTTGGCAATGCCGGAGACACTTTGGAAAACTTGTTTGGCTTGGGCGTTCTATTTTTCGCCGCGATGATCGCGGGCGCGATCAATTCCGTCGCGGGCGGCGGCAGTCTGATTTCGTTTCCCGCGCTGATCGCGTTTGGCGTGCCGTCCGTCCCGGCAAACGCGACGAACACCGCCGCGCTCTGGCCCGGCACGTTGAGCAGCGCGTTCGCGTACAGCAAGGACACCAAACTGTACCGCGATCTCGTTCTGCCGTTGATCGTTCCGAGCGCGCTCGGCGGCTTGCTCGGCGCGTTCGTTCTGGTGATCACGCCGCCGGAATTGTTCGATCTGATCGTCCCGTTCCTGGTTTTGTTCGCGACGCTCTTGTTCGCCTTCCGCGATCAGTTCAATCGGCTGTTCAACCTGGGTGGCAGTGAAGAAAGCGTCAGCGCGCTGGGGCGCGTGTGGGGCTTTCTGTTTCAACTTTTCGTCGCGACCTACGGCGGATACTTTGGCGCGGGGATTGGAATTCTGATGCTGGGATCGCTCAGCGTGATGGGCTTGCGCGATATTCACCGGATGAACGGGCTCAAAACGATTCTCGGCACGATGATCAACGTGATCGCGTTTTTCTTTTTCGCGCTCAAGGGACTCGTCGTCTGGCATCTGGCGATCCTGATGACGATTGGCGCGATCATCGGCGGGTACGCCGGCGCGCGCACGGCGAAGCGCGTCGATCAAAAGTACATTCGCGCGTTCGTGATCTTCGTGGGATTGTGCGTGTCAGTGTGGCTGTTCCTGAAATGAGTTCAAAGTTCAAGGTTCAAAGTTGGCAACCTTGAACTTTGAACTTTGAACTCTCACTCCCAACTCGCCGCCGTGTCCGGCGTTTCGACCAGTTCAACCTCCGCGCGACGCGCCAAAACGATCTCGCCGAAGAGCGCGTCCTGTTGCGCGCAAATTTGTCCTCGCTTGATCAATTCCAGTACGGCGAGAAACGTGACGATGATCTCCACGCGCGTCTGGGCGCGGTCGAGCAGGCGCGCGAACGTGACCGCTGGTTCGCGCGCGGTGAGATCGAGAATCTTGGCGATCTCTTGATCGATTGAAACGGAGAGCGGAACGGTGAGCGTCCCTTGCGGCAACGCGGGACGAATTCGCAGCGCGCGCATCAACGCGTGCGCCAAATCGTCCGGCGAAACGCCCTCCAAGCGAAACGTCGTCGGCTTGAGGCGCGGCGGCGGCGCGAGGCGCGGGTACGCGCGCAAGCCCTGGCGCTCGCGCTCGCGCAGAAACGCGGCAACCTGCTTGAACATTTTGTACTCGCGCAACTGGCGCACGAGATCGTCGCCGACGTTTTCTTCTTCGGCTTCCGTCGCTTCGGGTTGCGGCAGCAGCATCCGCGATTTGATCAGAATCAATTTCGCGGCGATAATCAAATAGTCCGCCAACTGCGACAATTCGATATTGCCGGGGCGGCTGATCACGTCGAGAAACTGATCGGTGACTTGCGCGAGCGAGACGCGCGTAATGTCCAACTCACGATGTTCGATCAGTTGAAGCAACAGGTCAAGCGGACCTTCGAATTCGGGAAGACGGAAAGAGTGCATATGGCTGATAGCTGATGGCTGATGGCTATTCGCCATACGCCATTTGCTACACGCGGATTATACTTGGTTTCAACAATGACGCAAGATGCGTTGATTCAAATCGAAAACGTGACGCGCGCGTACACGATGGGCGCGCGCACGCTCTACGCGTTGCGCGACGTGTCGCTGGAAATTCGCGCAGGCGAATTCATCGCGATCGTGGGACCGTCGGGCAGCGGCAAATCTACGCTGCTGAATTTGATCAGCGGGATTGACAAGCCGGACGCCGGACGCGTGCGCGTCGCCGAAATCGAAATCAGCGCGTTGAGCGAGAACGCGCTGGCGAAATGGCGCGGCGCGCAGATCGGCATCGTCTTTCAATTCTTCCAACTCTTGCCGACGCTGACCGCGCTCGAAAATGTAATGCTGCCGATGGAATTGCGGAACGCGTTTCCCGGCGGTCGCCGCGCGCGCGCGTTGACCGCGCTGGAACGCGTTGGCTTGGCGGAGCACGCGACGCAATTGCCATCAGAATTGTCCGGCGGCGAGCAACAACGCGTGGCGATCGCGCGCGCGCTCGTCAACGATCCGCCCATCGTGCTGGCGGACGAACCGACCGGCAATCTCGACACCGAGACGAGCGACCAGGTCGTCACCTTGCTTGGCGAATTGAATCGCGCGGGGAAAACGATCGCGCTGGTGACACACGAGCAAACACTCGCGCGCGCGGCATCGCGCGTCGTGCAAATGCGCGATGGGCGCGTGGTCAGTGAGACAGTGAGACAGTGAAAAATTTTTCGGGATGGCAAATCGGAATCCTCGCGCTGTTGTTCGTCTGCGTCTGTTGCGAATTGACGGGCTTGGGAATTTTCGCCACCTATTATTTTCTGAACGATGCGGCGGAGGTCGCGCGCGTCGCGCCATCGTCCACGCCGACGCAACGCGTCAGCGCGCCGACAGTCACCGCGACGCCCGCACCAACGCGCACGCGCGTCGTCGAAGCGAATCCCGGCGCGAGTTTGCCGACACGCGCGCTCGTCACGCGCACGCCGACGCGCGCGACGAATCCGTATCGCGTTTTCGTGCCAACGCCCGGCGCGCCGACGATGATTTACCCGATCACATTCGATAGCAATTTGCACGTTGAGACCTACGAGGTCGCGGGCAAAACGGTGAACGAGATCAGCAAATCGTTGGAAGCAAACGCGATTGCCGATCCGCACGAGCCAGGTAGTCGTTATTACGCGCTGACGCGTTGGCAATTGGGCGGCGATTGGTCGGTGCGTCCATCCGCGCGCGGTTGCCAAGTCACTGGCGGCAACATCACGCTCGCGCTTACGATGACTCTGCCGTCGCTCTCGACTTCGGGCGTATCCGCCGATACGCTCAAGCGCTTTAACACGTTCATCGAAAAAACGATCTTGCACGAGAACGGGCACGTCGAACTCGCGTTGCAAGGCGCGCGCGATTATCAACGCGCGCTCGGCAATCATTCCGCCGCGTCGAATTGCGACGCGCTCAAGACGCAGTTGAGCGATCTGTTCCGGCGCAGTTTCAATTCGATTGATCGCGCCAACCTTGATTACGACGCCAAAACCAAGCACGGTCTCACGCAAGGCGCGGTGTTTCCGTGAGTCAGTGAACAGTATTCAGTATTCGGTATTCAGTCCACTGCACACTGAATACTGAAAACTGGAGTTACAATGCTTTTAGCCGCCGGTCTCAGTATGGAAATTTTATACGTCCTCGTCGCGTTGTTGATCGCGCTGACGATCCACGAAGCGAGTCACGCGCTCGCCGCGTACCTGCTGGGCGATCCGACGCCGAAGGAAATGGGGCGGCTCTCGCTCAATCCACTCGCGCATCTCGATCCGTTCGGCGCGCTGATGATTTTGCTCGTCGGCTTGGGCTGGGGCAAACCCGTGATGATCAAAGCGGAAAAACTCAAACCGGGTCCGCAAATTGGCATGGCGCTCGTCGGGATCGCAGGACCGCTCTCGAATCTGTTGCTGGCGATTGCGGCGAGCGTCCCGCTTCGCTTTCACTGGGTCTCGCTTTTACCCGAACGTTTCATCGAAGTAGAATTTCTGCCCGCCGAGTTTCAATTCTTTTCGATTGGGCGCGTGATCCTCTACCTGGTTTTCATCTCGCTCGGCTTGACGATTTTCAATCTGATCCCGATCACTCCGCTCGACGGCTCGCGCTTGTGGCAAATCTTTTTGCCCGCCAGTTGGTATCAGAAGATCGCGCGCGTCGAAATCGTCGGGCTGTTCGTCGTCATCGCGCTTGTATTGTCCGATCGATTTTTCGATACGAATATTTTGATGAGCCTTCTCGGTCCACCGATTCGATTCTTGTGGTGGCAACTCGTCGGAATGGCGCCGCCGTTCCCGATCTGAAACAACCTGTCATTTCGAGACGCTGCGCGCATACCGCCGCGCGCGCAAAGCGTGTTTGAGCCGAGAACTGTCATTTCGAGGAGGCGATTTGTGCCGACGAGAAATCTCTGACGGGGCTGGAGATTTCTCCTCGCAAACCACGCTCGTCGAAATGACATGTTCTGGGTAGCGTAGCGAGAAATCTCGTTATCGCAGTCATGAGATTTCTCGGCGCGAAAGGCGCGCCTACCCAGAAACTTGCGCAGACTTGCGGCGCCGCCGATTGGAAATCGGCGGCTCAACGAGGTGAAAACTCGATAAATCGAGTTGCGCGAAGCGAATCGGTTGCAACCGATTCGCTTCGCGCCTCGCTGAGACCCCGAATTCATTCGGGGGCGTTCTCGCAAGAGCAAGTTTCTGACGGCAGACATACCGCGTATCGGCGGTATGCGCGAAGCGTCTCGAAATGACAGACCAATCGAGGAAAGCAATGTTAAAAACACACACCTGCGGAGAACTCCGCGTCGAACACATCGGACAAACCGTCACGCTCGCGGGCTGGGTGCATCGGCGGCGCGATCACGGCGGCTTGTCGTTCATTGACTTGCGCGATCACTTTGGGCTGACGCAAATCGTCTTCAATCCGGCGACCGCGCCCGACGCGCACAAACTCGCGTACGATCTGCGCGCCGAGTACGTGATTCGCGTCACCGGCGTCGTCGCCGCGCGCCCGGAAGCGAATCCCGCGCTCGCGACCGGCGCGATCGAAGTCAACGTGACGCGCGCCGAAATTTTGAACGAGGCAAAGAATCCGCCGTTCCTGATCAATATCGAAGAAAACGTGGACGAAAGTTTACGATTGAAATATCGCTTTCTCGATCTGCGCCACGCGCGCATCCAGCGCAACTTGACGATTCGCCATCGCACGATCAAGTTTATGCGCGACTATCTCGACGCGCGCGGCTTTATCGAAATCGAGACGCCGATCCTGATCAAAAGCACGCCGGAGGGCGCGCGCGATTACGTCGTGCCGAGCCGCGTGCATCCGGGACAATTCTACGCGCTCCCGCAATCGCCGCAGCAACTCAAGCAATTGCTGATGGTCGCGGGCTTTGATCGCTACTATCAAATCGCGCGCTGTTTCCGCGACGAAGATTTGCGCGCGGATCGCCAGCCCGAATTCACGCAACTCGATCTCGAAATGGCATTCCCCGAACAAGACGACATTCTGAATTTGATCGAAGGATGTTTCACTGAACTCATTCCGGCTGTCACGCCGCACAAGCGCATCCTCTCGCCGTTTCCGCGTCTCACGTACGATCAAGCGATCGCGCGCTACGGCACCGACAAACCCGATTTGCGTTTTGGAATGGAATTGATCGACGCGAGCGACATCGCAGGCAAAACCGGATTCCAGATTTTTGCGAACGCGGTATCCGGCGGCGGGCAAGTCAAAGCGATTCGCGTCCCAGGTTGCGCGGCGTACACGCGCAAGCAAACGGACGAACTGACTGAAATGGCGCGCGCGAAAGGCGCGCAAGGTCTCGCAACGATTGCGCTCGCGTCAGAAGGCATCAAATCGCCGATTGCGAAATTCCTGAACGAAGACGAAATGCGCGCGCTGATCGAACGGATGAACGCGCAAACCGGCGATTTGTTGCTGTTCGTCGCGGACAAACCCAAGGTCGTCGCGGATGCGCTGGGCGCGCTGCGATTGCACCTGGGGCAACGCTTGAACCTCGCGGAAAAAGATTTGCTCGCGTTCGCCTGGGTCGTTGACTTTCCGCTGTTCGAGTGGAACGCGGAGACGCAACGTTGGGACGCGACGCATCACTTGTTCACGTCGCCCAAGCCGCGCGATCTGCCGCTGCTCGACACCGACCCAGGTCGCGTCCACGCGGACTGCTACGATCTGGTGTGCAACGGGTTTGAACTGGCGAGTGGCAGTATTCGCATTCATCGTCGCGATGTGCAAGAAAAAGTTCTTGCGATCTTGCAGTACTCGCGCGAAAACGCGTTCGCGCGCTTTGGTCATATGCTCACCGCGTTCGAGTACGGCGCGCCGCCGCACGGCGGCATCGCGCCGGGGATCGATCGCCTGGTTGCGCTGATGTGCGACGAGCCGAGCATTCGCGATGTGATCGCGTTTCCCAAGACCGCCGCGGCAACGGACTTGATGACGGACGCGCCATCGGCAATTTCGCCGGAGCAGTTGAAGGAGTTGAAATTACAAATGACAAATGGCAAATGACAAATTTGTCATTTGCTCATTTGTTCATTTGTCATTGATCGCGGATTTGACTTTTCCATTCACTCGTGCTAGCATCATTGGCGCAACCCTGCGGTGTTTGTGATGCCTCTCTGGCGTTTGAGCCAACACTTGTCTTACGGGAGACGACTTCTGCTGAGAGCGCGCCCACTCCCTCGGGAGACCGGACCACTCGAAGAGTAGTTTCCCACCTGCGAAAGCGGGTTCACAACTCTGGTCGCACACGGCACAGCGGGGCTTGCATTTTCGGCTTGACAAGACGCGGCAAGGTGTGGTAAACTAGCGGCGTAATCGGAGCAGAGATGAAGAAACAGGAGCGCGCGTAACTCGGTTCGCATCGTCTTCACCCAGTACGGCGTGAAGTGTTTGTTCACGCCGCTTTTTTTGCCCGATGTATTCGGGGCGGTAGCTCAATTGGCAGAGCAACAGCCTTTTAAGCTGTGGGTTCAGGGTTCGATTCCCTGCCGCCTCACTTTTTTCGGCAAGCAAACGATCCGTCGCTCGCGTGTGGCAACACGCGCGAGAGGAACTTCCCGACTCCCTGTTCCGTGCGAAAGCACAGAGCGCGGTTGCCTCACGAAACAGCAAGTGAGGGCGCGCGACGAGCAATCGGCGCGCGACGACAACTGCAACAGAAAAATGTCCTCCCACGCGAGTGGGGCAGGAGCGAACCGGTGGGGTAAAAGCCCACCAGCGTCGCAGGAGACTGCGGCGGCTAGGTGAATGTCCAACTGGGAGCAAGGCGGGTGGGATCAATTCGCGCAAGCGAAGCGATTCCCGTCGCAGTCGCGATGCGCAAGTAATCGCAACCACGATCGATCGATCGCGAGACAGATGACGGATAGAACAGAATCGGGGGTACGGTTTGCTTGCCGCACTTTTCGCACGCTGAAAAAAAGTACATCGCACTGTGCGGCTCCGCGTCCGCACAAATAAAAGGGAGTTGTATCGAGCAATGCGCGCAGAGATTTTGTTCCCGCACAAAAGCGTGGCATCGCTGGCAAGTGTCCGCAACGGCAAGTGGCGCGAACTCGTCCGCCGCGTCGCCGGGTTACCCGAAGAGCACCCAGACAGTTTAGCATTCTCGATGCTGATGATCAAACAATGTGGCTGTCTCGATTGCAATCCGGATCGGTATAAAGCATTGATGGGCTGTTCGGCGTGCGCCAAGCGAACCCTGGGCGCGTACAAGGGCGCCGACGAAGGACTGGTGCGTGCGTTTCAAAAAGCGCGCACCGAGGTTGACGATTATCTCAAAGATCGTCCCCACCACGCCGCGTAAGCACACAAGCCAAAATCAAAGGGCTGGATGTTCGATGCATCCAGCCCTTTGATTTTCAGAGCGCGCCTCAGGGCAACCGATCCAAAAAATCGTTGACCGCGCGCAGAAACGCGTCCGGACATTCTTCGTGCGGCACGTGACCGCAATTCGGAATGACCACCAACTGCGCGTTCGGCAATTCGCGCGCCAAGCGCACGCTCCGCTCCATCGGCACGATCCGATCATCGTCGCCCGTAATCACCAGCACCGGTAGCGTCAGTTCGCGCAAGCGTTGCGGCAAATCGGTGGGACGACTGGCGGCGGTAAATTCCCACAACGCGCGATCCCAGTTTTCGGCGCGCAGTGGTCTTGTGTAACCCGCCCAAACCTCCAGCGTGATCTTCGCCGGATCGTGCCACGCCGATTTGCCGAACGCGATCCCCCAGTCCTTGATCTGCCGCGCGATCAGCGGTCCGACGCGGCGACCTTGCGGCGTCGTCATCAGCGCTTGGTACCACGGCGCGCTCCCGCCGGAAAAAATCGCGGCGTCCACCAAAATCAGCGCGCGCACGCGCTCCGGATGCCGCAGCGCGGTGAGCGCGGCAACCGTCCCGCCCGCCGAATTGCCGATCAGGATCGCGCGCCGCATTTCCAGCGCGTCCATCATTCCGATTGCCAATTCCACTTGCGCGTCGATCCCGTACGGATTCGCGCGGCGCCATTCCCCCGGCATCGGACGCGCGGTCAAGCCAAACGCCGGGCGATCGTACGCGACGACCGCGCCGCGCGTCGCAAGCCGAGTCATCACCTCGCGCCACGAAAAAACGCTCGCCGCGAATCCGTGCAACAACACAAACCTGGGATCACCTTGCCCCGCTGTTTTATAATGCACCTCGAGTCCGTTGATCACGATGAACCGGCTATCGGTGTCCGCCAGTTTTTCCGGCGGCAATGTATCGTCGAGCGGCGGAACTGGAATGAGCAAGGGCACGATCAGCACACCCAACAAGAGGATCGCGATGCCGATCACAATAATTTTCGCGAGGCGTCTCATTGCGCGCGCTTTTCCATCACACACACGATTCCCGCCGCGCCGGGTCCCAGATGCGCGCCGATAATCGGCGTCACTTGCAGCGCCATTTCGATTTTCAACGCCGGAAAATTCTTTGCAATCAGTTCGCGCAATTCATCCGCGCGCGCCGCGCGATCCGTGTAGACGATGACCGCGCGTTCGAGCGCGCCCCACTCTGCCAACAAACCCAGCAGGCGATCTTGCGCGCCTTTGCGCGTCCGCGTTTTCTCGATACTGACCTGACCGTCATAGACGCGGAACAACGGCTTGATCTGCAACGCCGTCCCCAAGCCCGCCATCACGCGCGAGATTCTGCCGCCGCGCCGCAAATATTCCAGCGAGTCAATCGCCGCGCACGCGTGCGAACGCGTCACCTGCTCGCGCAGCGCCGCGACGATCTCCGGCACCGCTTTGCCCGCCGCCGCCATTTGCGCGGCGGTCACCGCTTGCCAGCCCGCGCTCAACGACAGTTGCCGCGAATCGAAGAGCGTGATCGGCGCGCGCGTCACTTGCTGCGCACCCAGCGTCGCCACGCTGAACAGCGCGCTCAACGTCGAAGAGAGATGAATCGAAATGATCGCAGTCGCGCCTTCGTCAATCAACCGCTCGTACGCCTGCGTGAACATTTCGATTCCCGGCGCGGCAGTCTTGGGAAACACGGGGTACGTCGCCAGGCGCGCGTAAAAATCTTGCCGCGTCAAATCCACGCCGTCGAGAAAACTTTGATTGCCGATGTTGACGTAGCACGGAATGACGGTGATGCCGTACCGGCGCGCCCACGCTTCGGGCAAATCACTCGTGCTGTCAGTAACGATTCGGATGGACATTGCTCACTTTGCTTTCATTATCAACTCGAACGCGCGATCCAGGTTTCGTTCGTCGAGCAATTCGACGCGATCGGCGTAGGTGTGCCAGGTCAGCGCGAGGTAGTAGATATTATCGCCGCTGACGAAAACCGTGTCAATCCCACTCGCCTCAAAAACATTCGAATCGCCGCGCGCGGTGAACCGTTCATAGACGACGATCTCCGGTTGCGCGCGCGCGAGTTCCGTCGTCAAGCGCGCGTTCGCGCGTGCATACGCCGCGCCGCGCTGGAATGTGCGTCCATCGTACACCCAATCGCCGACGAGGGGCACGGTGACGACCCAACCCGGCTGTTCCGCCGATGGGCGAATCGCCAAGTTGCCGCGTCCCAGATTGTCAAAGTTGATGATCGCACGAATCGGCAACGCGTGCGCGCGCGCGTACGCGACGAACGCCTGCGCGCCGCGCAGTCCGGTTTCTTCTTCGCCGGTGAACAAGAACGCGCGCTTGCCGCCGTCGCCGCGCGGTGACAGATCAGCAATCGCCGCCAGCAGAACGCTCACCGCCGCCGTGTTATCGGACGCGCCTTCGTACTGCGCGTCGTCATACAGTTTGTCGTAGTGCGCGGCGAAAACAGTGTACGGTCCCGGCGCGTCTTTGAATCGAACGAAGAGATTGACGGATTGCGAATTAGGAATTGCGACGGGGGTGACAGCGCTGTCGAGCTCGGCAAGTCGGCGTTGCAAGTACGCGAGCCGCTCAGAATTGCGAAGAGGCGCCAGATCATAAATTGACGCGTATCGTCCGGCGGGATTGATCGGCGCGAGCGCGCGCGCATCGTATGTGAGCGCATCGCGCAAATAAAAAAACACGGCTTCGTACAGCGCGCGCGCGTTGGGAATAACGCAAAGCGCACAGAGCAATAAAACAAGCGCGAGAAGAATTCGGCGCGTCATTTTTGGTTGGCGAGATTGTCCACGTATCGTTTGGAGAGGTACAAGCCCGCGCGCGTCAACTCTTGAACGCGCTTGATCGCCTCGATTTTGTTTCCCGCCGCGATCAAACGACGAATTTCGTCTTTGATCTCAGGCGGCAGAGTGATCGTTTCCGTGCGCGCGTCATACATTGGATTTTTCTGTGGCACCAGGATTTTTCCTTTCGCCAAAAGATCGCTCATTGAATTCGCGGCGCGTGATCTCCATTTCGATCCCAGCGCGCGCGCCCAGTTCCGGCAAAAAACGTTGCGTCGCGCCGAGCGTTCGGAAACCGGCGGACGCGAAACAACGCTGCGCGCGAATGTTTTCGGGATAGGTAAAAAGGTAAACACGTTCGAGGGGAGTCGTTTCAAACAGGTGATGCAGGAGCAAAGCGACTGCGCGCGTACCGTAGCCCTTGCCCCATTCCGTCGGCTCGCCGATGACGATGCCGAGTTCGCCGTCGCGCCGCGCCCAATCAATCGCAAAAACGCCGATCCGTCCGATGATGCGCTGATCGCGCGTGAAGATGAAAAAGACGCGCCGCTGATCGAGAAAATCGCGCTGATCGTTTCGCAGGCGTTCGGCAAATTCCGCCAACGATAAATCGGATGGCACGCCGCCGCTCCAGCGCAACAAACTTTCGTCGCAACACCACCGATAAACGCGCGCGGCTTCGTCATCGCTGATCGGATCTTCGAATGGACGGATGCCGATCACATCATCCCAAAGAATAGTCATCTCCAATCGTTGAGTAGCTGGATCGTTGAGTAGTTGGATAGTTGAGTAGTTGGATAGTTGAGTAGTTGGATAGTTGGATAGTTGGATAGTTGGATAGTTGGATAGTTGGATTCTCTGAAGCGAACCCCGTGAAAGAGCAACTATCGCACTAGCAAACTATCGAACCAATAAACTATGAACGCGCAACAATCCGATGATCGTCTTCGCGTCGACGAGCTCGCCGCGTTCGATCATTTTTTGTGCGCGCGCAAGCGAGACGAATTGCGCGCGGATCAGTTCGTCGTCATCCGGCGATGCTGCGCCGCGCGTCAGTTTGCGCGCCAGAAAGAGGTACATTTTTTCGGTGAGGATGCCGGGGCTGGAATAAAAGGATCCCAGGTCTTGCCATTGCGCGGCGCGATAGCCGGTTTCTTCTTGCAACTCGCGCGCGGCGCATTGCGCCGGGTCTTCGTCTGGCTCCAGCGTCCCGGCGGGAATCTCTAGCAATTCGCATCCGGCGCCGGAGCGATACTGCTTGACCAATAGCACGCGCTTGCGCGCGTCGAGCGCGACAATCGCCACCGCGCCGCGATGCTCGACGATTTCGCGCGCGGCGATCTGGCGCGTCGCCAAGCGCACGCGATCGAGCCGCAGGTTGACGACGCGCCCGCGATAGCGATACTCGCTCTGGAGAATTTCTTCGGACATTGTTTCGCTCGTTTCAAACAAAAAGAGGCGCGCGCCAGCTATTCGCGCGGGACGCCACGCCTCTCGTCACTTTTTTTCGTCGCGTTAAGGTTGCGCCGGGACGATCAACACCAAACCCGGATAGATCGCGTTCGGGTTCGCCAGATTGTTCGCGATCTGCAACGCCATCGGCGTCGTCTTGAATTTCACCGCAATCGAGGAGAGTGTATCGCCGGGTTGAACGGTGTACGTCGAAGAGGCGCCAGAACCGGGCGTAGGCATCACGCTGCCGGGAGTCGGAGAAATCGGCGCGCCTTCGCCGGGAATTCGCAATACTTGACCGGGGTAAAGAAAGTTCGGATTGACGCCTGGGTTGGCGGCTTGAAGTTGCGCGACGCTGATGTTGAATTTGCGCGCGATCTGATAGAACCACTCGCCTTGCTGGACGGTGTACGTCGTTGGAGCGCCGGAGGGCGGGATCGGAGTTGCGCCAGCTGCAGGGGTGGGAATCGCGCCGCCGGGCGCAGGAATGTTCAACACTTGCCCGGGAAAAATCCGGTTCGGGTTGATCGTCGGATTTGCCACGATCAATGCTTCAACCGTGACGCCGTGTTTCTCCGCGATCTTGCGCATCCAATCGCCCCACTGCACGGTGTACGTGGTTGCCGTGCCTGCCAGCGGCGCGCTCGGTGTGGACGAAGTAATCGGTACCGTCGGCACGACAAGCGTCGGCGGCGGGACGACTAACGTCACCGTCGGGCTGGGCGTTTCGGTGGGACCTGGAACAAGTGTTGTCACCGCGCCACTAACGCCCGGAGTAATCGCGGCGGGGACGGGTGTAGAGACTTGGGCAACTCCCGTCGTCGGCAAGTCGAACGGTTTTTCGCGCGTGCACGCGATCACGCCCGTTGCGAGCGAAAGAGTTATGCCCAGGACGATCAAACGTTTTACCAAGTTGACCTCGGTCATCGGCAACCTCCTTGAAAAGATCGGTGTCGCCGGGTTGCGCTCATATATTAGCACAAGTTGCGCGCGGCGTCAAGCGCGTTTGCGCGTCCGCGTTTGCGCGTCCAGAGTAATTGTGCTATACTTTTGTCCAGATGCCCCTGTAGCTCAAATGGATAGAGCGAAGCACTCCTAACGCTGCGGTTGTGGGTTCAAGTCCCGCCAGGGGCATTCCACAATTACAAATTGACAATGAGCAAATGACAAATCCCCCATTCGTCATTTGCTCATTTGTTCATTCGTCATTTGTTCATTCGCCATTCGAGGGTCTATGATGATGTACACCAAAGACCAAGCCCGCGCGCACATCGCCGATCTCGTCGCGCAGTTCGAGCAAAACGAAGCGACGCTGCTCAAAACGGAAGAAGCGAACATCGAGAATGTTTTCGTCCGTCCGCTGTTTCGGTATTTGAATTGGAACGTGGACAACACCGGCTTGTCCGAACCGCAATGGGAATTTGTTTTGCAGCGCACGACGCGCGAAGGCAGTCGCCCCGATTACATTCTCCAGCTCGACGGTCAGCATCTTTTCGTGATGGACGCGAAAAAAGCGCGGTACGATATGCACGATCCGCGCTGGCTCAACCAGGTCTACGCCTACGCGTATTCGACGCAGAACAACGCACCCGCGCGCAAAATTGACTTTGCGATCCTCACCGACTTTCAAGAGTTCGTCGTCCTCGATTGCACGCTCCACGCGACCAGACCGGAGACGCTGAACAATTTCCGCGTGCTGGATTGGCGTTACCCCGATTACGTTTCCCACTTTGACGAGTTGTGGGACTTGTTCGAACGAAATAATGTGCTGGCGGCGCGACGGGGCGTTTTGTCAAACGCCCCCACCGGAATTTTCACGCGCTATCTTTCCCCCAAGCAAGTCAAAGCGAATCGCATTCCACCGGACAAGGCGTTTCTTGCCGCGCTCGACGACGAAAAGACCGGCTGGCGCGTCCGGCTCGCCAAAGATATGAAGCGACTCAATCCGCAAGCAACCGGCGATGTGTTGACCGCCGCGGTGCAACTCTTGATCGATCGCCTCGTCTTCGTCAAAGTCCTGTCCGACCGCGAGATCGAAGAGGATTATCTCGCGAAAATGGCGGCAATCGTCGCGCGCGATGGCTTGGCGGAAAACGATCGCGGTTGGTTCGTCGCGTGCCAAAACTTGTTCGCCGATCTGAATCAGATGTACAACGGCAGCGTCTTCGCGCCGCGCCCAGAACTCGAAGCGGTCGCGGTCAGCAACAAAGTTGTGCGCGACATCATTGACGATCTGCTGCCCGAAAATTCGCCGTACAATTTCGCGGTGTTGCCGGTCGAAATTCTTGGCACGATTTACGAACGCTTCCTGGGTCGCGTCGTTCACGCGACGGATGCGCGCGTCAAGATCGAAGACAAGCCGGAGGTGCGAAAAGCGGGCGGCGTGTACTACACACCGCAGTACATCGTCAACTACATCGCGCAAAACACCGTCGGCAAATTGCTCGCGGATTGCAAAACGCCTGCCGATGTTGCGCGGTTGAAGATTCTCGATCCGGCGTGCGGTTCGGGATCGTTTTTGCTCGGCGCGTACGACGCGTTGATCGCGTGGCACAAGGCGTACTACGCGACGGAGGACGGACGACCGACGACCGACGAAAAAAACCGTCGTCCGTCATCGGTCATCCGTCGTTCCAGCGACGCGTACTATCTGGACGATGACGGGCGCGTGCGGTTGACCGCGAAACTGAAACGCCAAATTCTGCTGAACAATCTTTTCGGCGTGGACATTGACCCGCAAGCGGTGGAGGTGACGCGCTTGTCGCTTTCGCTCAAGGCGTTGGAGGAGACACGCCGCGACGAGGCGCATCACGAGCGGACGCTGTTCAATCAAACGTTGTTGCCGGATTTGACGCGCAATATCAAATGCGGAAATAGTTTGATCGGGACGGACTACATTTGCGTGGACGATGAAGAGTTGAAACGCGTCAAGCCATTTGATTGGGCGGCGGAGTTTCCGCAGGTGTTTACCCCCACCCCAACCCTCCCCCGTTCGCAACCCCAGCGAACAGGGGAGGGCGCGGCGTTCCCTCCCTTGTCGGAGAATTTTCCGACGGGGGAGGGCAAGGGTGGGGGTTTTGACGCGGTGATTGGGAATCCGCCGTGGGGCGCGGAAATTCATGGATCAGAAAGAGGGCATCTGACGAAAATTTATCCCGATGTTGCTGATTTTGAATCTTCCCAATATTTCCTAGTCAAAAGCATCGCGTTGTTGGGCCGTAATGGTTTATTGGGAATGATTATTCCGAACACATTTGCGCTCAATATTTTTGCGCGCAAGTGTCGGGAAAAAATTCTTGACGAGACAGCGGTTTCAATTATGGTCGATCTCTCAGATGCAGACGTTTTCGCGGGGCCGAGTGTACGCTCAATGATCTTAGTTGCAGAACAAAACAATATTTCAGATTGCCAGGTATTTGATTTTCGAATGAATCCTCCCCACGCGGAACGAATGCGAAAAATCTCTCAAGATGATCTGAAGAAGAATCAGACTTGGAAAGAATTCTTTGTCAAAGAGTCACCGATTATGCGCCTTATGGAGCGATTGATAATGAGGAGTAATGTCCTTGCTGATTTCTGCGACGTGAAGCAAGGATATATCCCGTATCGAACAACAACATTGACCCGAAGATTTGGGAGAGCGAAAGCAGAGGAAATCGTAAAGCAACGATCATGGCATTCCGTACGGCGCGAGAGTGCTGAGTACAAGAAAGAACTTCAAGGTAGAGACGTCGGAAGGTACTCGCTGGAGTGGTCAGGTATTTGGGTTCGCTACGGAGAATGGGTCTCAACCTATCTTCCGCTGTCGGTTTTCTCTGGCTCGCGAATTCTGATACGCGAGATAACAGGACGGTTGCCACACGCGCTTTTGTCAACTTACGTTGAAGATGTGTTCGTGCATAATCCAAGCGTTCTGGCTGTTCTTCCGCGTTCTAATAACATTTCTCCAAAATTCATTCTCGGTGTGTTGAACAGCAGGCTGACCAGCTTGCTCTTTTCACATGTTGCGCCCAAAGCAAAGAAAGGGCTGTTTCCCAAAATAATAATCACGGATGCAAAAAGATTGCCCTTTCCGCGCATCAACTTCGCTGACGCCGCCGACAAATCGCGCCACGACCGTCTCGTCGCGCTCGTAGACCAAATGCTCGACCTGCACAAACGCCTGCACGCCGCGCAAACGCAAACGGATCGCGAGTTGTATCAACGCCAAATTGACGCAACGGACAAGCAGATTGACGCGCTCGTGTATGAGTTGTACGGATTGACGGAGGAGGAAATTAAAATCGTAGAGGGGAAGTAGGGCGTTTGGATCACGAAAGCCGCGAAAGCGCGCGAATACCGCGAAACGCGAAAGGGTGACTTTGCGAAGCGTTTCGCGGCTTTCGCGCGAAGCGTTTCGCGAGTTTCGTGATCCAATGTTCTTCGCCAAATTGACGCGACGGACAAACAGATCGCCGCGCTGGTCGCTGCGCGTGAGTTGTACGGGCTGACGGAGGAGGAGATTCGGATTGTGGAGGGGAGCGAACCGAAATGAAAACGCTTGATGGGATTTGTCGTCAATTAGCCGCCGGTCAATTTGAGTTTAGTCGGCACGCTTTCAAACGCGCGGTCGAACGCAACATCAGCGAAGCGGAAATACGCGAAGCTGGAAAAAGTGGTATAATCATCGAGGATTATCCTGATGACAAATACGCGCCGAGTTGCCTGCTCTTGGGGTTCACCGCGGCAAAACGTCCGTTACATTTACAGGTTTCCTACGCCGACACAGACTTGGTCAAACTGATCACGCTTTACGAACCCGATCCTACGGAATGGCACGATTACAGGACACGGAGGTAAATATGTTCAAATGCCACATTTGCGGTTCAACCGAATTCCGCAACGATATGGTCAACGAAGTTTTCGAGATTGATGGACAACACATCCTCGTCGAGAATATTCCTGCCAAGATTTGCGCGCGTTGCGGCGATGAAACATTTAGCCGCGCGACCACAGAGAAAATCCGCCGGATGGCACACGGTGAAGCCGCGCCCGTCAAGTCTGTGCCGTTGAATGTTTTTGCATATCCCAGTGCGGCATAATCCGTTTGCAAACGGAAATGGATCGTGAATTATATCAGCGCCAAATTGACGCGACGGACAAACAGATCGACGCGCTGGTCGCTGCGCGTGAGTTGTACGGATTGACGGAGGAGGAAATTAAAATTGTAGAGGGGAAGTAGGGCGTTTGGATCACGAAAGCCGCGAAAGCGCGCGAATACCGCGAAACGCGAAAGGGTGACTTTGCGAAGCGTTTCGCGGCTTTCGCGCGAAGCGTTTCGCGAGTTTCGTGATCCAATTGTCATTTGCTCATTTGTCATTTTTCATTTGCCGCTTTCCCCTGTTTTTCAAACATCTTCAAAATTTCCTTCACCGTCGTCGCGTCTTCCGCTTTTTTGTCCGTGCGAATAAATCCAATCACGCGCGGAAAGCGCAGCGCGTACCCCGGCTCGTCGCCGATTTTGCCCGCCGTGTGAATCGGCGAGCGCGTGATTTCGTCCGCCTGCATCTCGATCACGTACCTGGGTTCGACCCAGACATCGGGCTCCATCACCGCGTCGACGCGCGCCGGTTTTTGCGCCACCGCGATTTTGTCGAGGAGCGCGCGCATCTGGGGCCATTCCGCGTCGGAAAAGCCGGTGCCGATTTTCGCAATGGTCGCGAACTTGTCTTGCTTTTGATCGTAGACCGCGACGAGCAGCGCGCCGATGCCAAACCGCGCGCGCATTCCGCGTCCGCGCAAATAGCCGACGACGACGCCATCCACCGTGTCCGACAAGTGTCCCTGGTATGATCGTTTCAACTTGATCCAGTTGAAATTGCGCGCGCCGGCTTGATAGCGCGAATCGAGCCGCTTTGCCATAATCCCTTCCAGCCCGCTCGTGATCGCGTCCATAAAATATTTTTCGATCTCTTTTGCGTCTTGTGTAACCAAATGCTTTGAGATTTCGACGCGTTCACCCGGCGCGATGATCGACGCGAGTGTTTCGTGCCGCTTCGCGTACCCTTGCCCGGTGAAATCTTTGCCGTCGAGGTACAGCAGATCGAACGCGACGAGCCGGAGCGGAAACTTGACCGTCATCTCTTCGAGATCGTACTTGCGCTTGCGCTGCATCGTCACCTGGAATGGATGAAATTCGCCGGTCTCGGGATCGTACGACAACGCCTCGCCTTCCAGAATCGCGGTTTTCGCTTTGATCTGTTTGCGAATCCCGTCCACAATGTCAGTGAACATCGCCGTCGTTTCTTCCAGGTTGCGCGAAAAAATTCGCACCTCGTCGCCGCGCTTGTGCACCTGGCAACGAAAGCCATCGTACTTACTTTCGATGGCGCACTTGCCGAGCCGCGTCACGATGTCTTCCGCGTTCTTGGCGCGTTCGGCGAGCGCCATCCGCACGGGATTCCCAACTTGCACCTGGATTTTCGCCAGCGCGTCCACACCTTCCGCTTTGAAGACGCGCGCCACCTGCCCCAAGTCCGAGCAGACGTTGTACGCGCGTTCGATCGGCGCGCGCAAACTTTTGTCGCCGGTCTTCGACCACGAGAGCCCTTCCATCACCGTCGGATCGCCGATGCCGAGCCGCAAGCGTCCGAGCGGAATTCGCAGAACGTAGCGCGCCTCGCGTCCTGCAAGTTTTTGGAGCAAGTCGGAGAGCAAGTCCGTTTTGTTTTCGACGGTCCCCTCGCCGCTCGTCGTCGCGATCTGTTTCAACCGCTCGAACACTTGCGCAACCGTCAGCCTCTTGCCGTTCTCGCCCAACAATTTTTCCGCGACGATCCCGTAATCGCCGTGCTGTTTGTACAGTTTCTTGACCGCGTCCTTGTCTTTGCCCGACGCTTTTGCCAACGCCTCCGCCGCCAACGCTTCGCCGATTCCAAAATCAATCGGCTCGAACGCGGGACCGAGACGTTCCTGGGTCAGGTAAATAATCGGCGCGATGTCTTCTTCGCTGGCTTCCTTGAACAACGCGCCCAGCGTCGCGGTCATCTCCAAACGCTTGGTCGTCGCTTCGAGTTGCGCGAGATAGTCTACGAGTTTTGAGAAACGCATTGAAACCTCCGTAATGCGTGATGCGTATTGCGTGATCGTCACGCATCACGTTCTTGCGCGTTGCTGTCATTATACCACGCGTCACGCCACGCTTCAAGCGAATGACTATTCGCTATTCGCAATTCGCCGTTTGACAAATCGCAACGCTTCACCTATGATGCGTCGCAATGCAGAATCATTCGATCACCTTGGCGTCCACCTCGCCGCGCCGGCGCGAATTGATCACGTTGTTCGACGCGGCGTTTCAATTTGCTTCCGCCGACATTGACGAAGCCCCGCGCGATCACGAATCGCCCGAACAACTTGTGCGCCGATTGAGCCGCGCCAAAGCCGAACTCGGCGCGCGCGATGGACGCGACGCAATCGTGATCGGCGCGGACACGATTGGCTGGATTGACGATGCGATCATCGGCAAGCCGTGCGATCTGGACGACGCGGTGCGAATGTTAAAGCAATTACGCGCGCGTCCGCACATTGTTTATTCCGGCGTGACGGTAAAACGAGGCGAACGCGCGCTGACTCTCATCGCAACAACAACCGTGTGGATGCGCGATTATTCCGACGCGGAAATCGCGGCGTACGTCGCCACCGGCGATCCGCTGGACAAAGCCGCCGCGTACGCGATCCAACACGGTGATTTCCGTCCGGTCGCGCGCATTGACGGCTGCCACGCCAACGTGATGGGCTTGCCGCTGTGTCATTTGTATCGCGCGTTGAGATCATTCGGTGCCGCACTCACAGAACCCGATCGCGCGTGCCAAGCGCATTTGGGCATTGTGTGCCCGGTGGCGCGTGACATTCTCAGTGATCAGTATTCAGTTGTGACTGAACACTGAACACTGAATACTGAATACTGAACACTTTATTTCCCGCCAACATGAACATTCTTGAAAGTCTCAACCCCGCGCAACGCAAAGCCGTTGCCGCCGTGAATGGTCCCGTGCTCGTACTCGCCGGGCCTGGAAGCGGCAAAACGCGCGTGCTGACGCATCGCGTCGCGTATTTGATTCGCGAATGTCGCATCGCGCCGTACAATATTCTCGCGGTCACCTTCACGAACAAAGCCGCGCGCGCGATGCGCGAACGCCTGACGCAGATCGTCGGCGAAGCGAGCGTGAACGATTTGACGATTGGCACGTTTCACGCGACCTGCGCGCGCTTTTTGCGCCGCGACGGCGAACGCGTCGGGTTGGGGCGCGGCTTTGTGATTTACGACGAGGACGATCAGCAGTCGCTGATCAAGCAAATCCTCAAAGAGATGAATCTCGACGACAAGGTCTATCGCCCCGGCGCGGTGCTGGGCGCGATCGGCAAAGCGAAGAACGACCTGATTCCGCCGGACCAGTACGTGCCGCCGTCGTACTGGCACGAAGTTGTCGGACGCGCGTACAAACGCTATCAGCAATTGCTTCTGGAAAACACTGCCGCCGATTTCGACGATCTGATTATGCAGACGGTCCGTCTCTTGCAAGAAAATCGTGACGTGCTGGAGCGCTATCAAAATCGTTACACGTACTTGCACGTGGATGAATTTCAAGACACGAATATGGCGCAGTATGTCTTGATGAAATTGCTCGCGGACAAGTATCAAAATTTGTTTTGCGTGGGCGATGAGGATCAAAGTGTGTACGGATGGAGAGGGGCAGACTATCGCAACGTCCTCCGCTTTTCGCAGGATTTTCCGAACGCGCAAGTGAAATTGCTCGAACAGAATTATCGCTCGACGCAAACGATTCTCGACGTCGCGCAAGCGATCATTCGCAAGAATCCATCGCGCCACGCGAAGCAACTCTGGACGGAAAACGCGCAAGGCGTTCCGATCACGCTCTTCGAAGCGTACGATCAGGACGAGGAAGCCGCGTTCGTCACAGACGAAATCACGCGGCTGACGAAACAGGGCTATCGCGCGCGTGAGATCGCCGTGTTCTATCGCACGAACGCGCAATCGCGCGCGCTGGAAGACGCGTTCGTCCGGCGCGGAATGCCGTACCAACTCGTCGGCGCGACGCGCTTTTACCAGCGCCGTGAAGTCAAAGACCTGCTCGCCTACTTGCGTTTGATTCACAACCCCAACGACTCCGTCGCGTTCAATCGCGTGATCAACGTCCCGCCGCGCGGCATCGGCAAAACGACGCTGGACAATCTCGCGCGGTGGGCAGAGCGTTTGCAGATGTCGCCGTATGCGGTGCTACAAATGCTCAAAGCGCAGACGGACGACGGAAGACCGACGCCCCTCGCCCCTCGCCCCTCGCCCCTCGCACCCGATGCGTTCGACGCGCGTGCGCGCAAATCGCTCGTCGCGTTCGCGAATCTGCTGGACGAGTTGATCGCGGCGCGTGCGGAAAAGAAACTCGCGGAATTGTTCGAGCGCGTTGTTTTGCGAACGGGTTACGAACCGTACATCCGCGATGGATCGGAAGAAGGCGAAGATCGCTGGGGCAACGTCACCGAATTGCAGCGCGTCACGAGCAAGTACACCAGCGCGGCGGCGGATGTGACACTCGCGCAATTCCTCGAAGAAGTCGCGCTCGTCGCCGACATTGACACGATGCGCGACGACGTGAACGCGCCGACCTTGATGACGTTGCACACGGCGAAGGGTTTGGAGTTCAAAGCCGTCTTTATGGTTGGGATGGAAGAAGGTTTATTCCCGCACTCGCGTTCGTTCGAAGACCCGGCGCAGATGGAAGAAGAACGCCGCCTGTGTTACGTCGGCATTACGCGCGCGAAAGAAAAATTGTACCTCGTCCGCGCGTTTCGGCGTTCGTTCTACGGAAGTTCGGAACCTGGGGAGCCGTCGCGGTATCTCAAAGATATTCCGCGCGAACTGATCGCGGATAGCCGTCAGCCATCAGCAATCAGCCGTCAGCGGTCGGCGGTCGGCAGTCGCCGGTCGCATCGCGCGGTGGACGATTACGATTTTGATGATGAAGAAGAAACGGCAGCGCGCTCGCGCCCATCACGCCTCACGCCTCGCGCATCACACACTACGCCTCCCGCCCCTCGCCCCTCGCCGCGCCCCACGCAATTTCATCCCGGCGATAAAGTGCAGCACGCGAAATTCGGCGAAGGCGTCGTGGTCTCCAGCAAAGCAATTGGCGATGACGAAGAAGTCCAAGTCGCGTTCGTCGGCGCGGGCGTCAAACGTCTCAGCGCGCGTATTGCGAATCTGAAGAAAAAAACCAGGTAGACGCGCGTTGTCTACCTGGTTTTTTTACCTGGCAAATCGTTCGATCAATTCGCGGATGAATTCAATCCCCTCGAAATAATCCGCGAGCCGGATGCTTTCGTTTGGCGCGTGGCTGCGCGAATCGTGCCAACCCACGCCCGCGCCGACCGCCGGAATTCCCAACGCTTGACACAACGAATACATCGGACCACTGCCTGCCATCGTCGGATACACAATCGGCGGTTGCGTGTAGACGCGCGTTGCCGCGTCAATCGCCGCGCGCACGATGGCGGAATCGAGCGGCGAGCGCGCGACCTCTTCGCCGTTCTCCGTCAACACCACTTCGATATCGTGAAAGCCGCGCCGCGCGAGATGCTTTTTCAGCAAATCCAAAACAAGGTCGGGCGATAAATTCGGGACGAGTCGAAAATCAATTTTGGCAAACGCGTGATTCGGCAATACGGTTTTCGATCCTTCGCCGATGTAACCGGAGTACAAACCGCAAATCGTGCAGGTCGGCTCGTACAAATATTTCTTGAGCAATTCGATGCCGGTGAGATTGCGGATGAACGACTTGATTCCCAGATCGGCTTTGGTCTTCTCCTCGTCGTACGGAATCGTTTTCAGCGCGTCGATCTCCGCCTCGGTGGGCGCGCGCACGTGCCTCATCAGATCGTCAATCAGAATATTATCGTCCGCGTCTTTGAGTGTGGCGAGCGCCCACACCAATCGCCACGCGGGATTGACGATGATTGCCGCGCTCGCGGAATGCAAGTCGCGCGTCGCGCCGCACGCGTGCAGTTCGACGTAGATGATGCCCTTGACGCCGCACGAAATCACGGGACGCTCGTTCACGTCCTTGTATCCCGCTTCCCACAAACATCCGTCCGCGTCCGCAATCAGCGCGCGATTTTCCGCGACGAATTGCGGCAAATGCGTACTGCCGATCTCTTCCTCACCCTCGAAGACGAATTTGATTTTGAGCGGCAGCGCGCCGAACGCGGCGAGGTACGCTTCGACCGCGTGGATGCGGCACATCAAGTTGCCCTTGTTGTCCGCGACGCCGCGCGCGAACAACTTACCGTCGCGAATCGCCGCGTCCCAGGGACCGCTCTCCCACAGTTCGAGCGGTTCGGGTGGTTGCACATCGTAGTGATCGTAGATCATCAGCGTGCGTTTGCCGCTGCCGATTTCGCCGTAGACGACGGGTGCGCCGCCCGCGATCGGAATGAGACGCGCGTTCGCGCCAAGTTTTTGCAAGCGCGCTAGCACCTTGTCCGCCATCTCGCGCATCCCCCAATTCTGCGCGGCGACGCTTGGCTGGCGACACGCGTCTTGCAATTCCGCGATGAAACGATCTTTGTTGGCGTTGACGTAGGTTTGAAACGAGTCCATTGTTTCTCCCAGGTTCAAAGTTCAAGGTTCAAGGTTCAAGGTTCAAGGTTCAAGGTTGAAAGTCCAAAGTTCAAAGTAAAAAGTGAAGAGTGAATTGCGACAACTTTTTACTTTTAGCTTTTGCCTTTTTACTTGCTCTCCAGAATCGCGCGCGCTTCTTGCTCACGGATACGCGGCACCAGTACTTTTGCTATGCCGATGCCGTCCACCGTCATCGGGATCACGTTTTGCGATTCCGCGCGAATGATCGCCGGAATACCCGCGCTCTCTAACTTGCCTTTGATGATTTCCGCGCGCAGCGCGCCATTCGTCGTGTATACCACCACGAGTTCTTCGTCCTTGTTCGCCATCCGCCG